>JAVVEP010000012.1:64686-94867 GCA_032250735.1 Gammaproteobacteria bacterium | reverse complement strand
CTGACCAGCTCCCACACGGCATCGCGTTGCTCGTGGGGCAGGGCCTCCAGCAGGTGGGCAATCTCGGCGGGGTGGAGTTCGTGCAGCTCGCGTTCGACGCGCGCGATGGTGCCCTCATTCAGCAGCTGGATGAGAGAGTGCAGGTGCTCACTGCGATGGTCGTTGTCGTTTGAGGTCTCGGTCATGGCAATCCACCGCTGAAGTGGCTGGCATTCTACCCTAACCCGAGGCGTTGTTCATGAATTCGCACGTGCGGTGCGTGACTGGCGGCGCCTATTCGCCCTCGTCGAATCTGTTATCGATGAGGGCCACCAGCGCCGCCATTGCCTCGGCCTCGTCGCGGCCGTCGACGATGATCTCCAGCTCGGTACCTTTGGCGGCCGCCAGCATCATCACGCCGAGAATGCTTTTACCGTTGATCTCGGTGGCGGTCCTGGCGAGCTTGATGTCGCTGGAAAACTGCGAGGCCAGGCGGACAAACCTGGCCGCGGCGCGGGCGTGCAGCCCCAGCTTGTTGATGATGGTGACGGTGCGGCGAATCATAGGGAATACCAGAGGGGGGTTAATGTTCCTGACAGCCGGGCATGAGCATCACCCCCTGGCGGCCACCGTCCAGTGCGCGCTCGACGATATCGATCAGCCGCAGCTCGGGATAATTAAAGACCCGCATCAGCATCGGCAGATTGAGCCCGGCGACCACCATCACCCGCTGCCGGCCGCTGAGGCGGCAGGCGATGTTGGCCGGCGTGGAGCCACACAGGTCAGTGAGGATTAACACCCCATCGCCGCTGTCCAGCGCCGCTACCATCCGCTGCGCCTCGCTGGCCAGCTGATCGGGGTCGGCATCCAGCGGCACGTCCAGCACCTGCACGGCCAGCGGGCAGACCCCCAGGGTCTTCATGCTGACATCGAGCATGGCCTGACCGAGGGGCTGGTGGTTGATGAGTAGTACGCCAATAGTCATTGCGTTAATCGTCGATGCAAGGGTCGGTGTCTATTCAGGGTAGATCACGGTGACGAATAATGACGTGATCACGCTGGTCACGAAAGTACTGGCCCAGCCGTTCGATCAGGTACACCGAGCGGTGCTGGCCGCCGGTGCAGCCGATGGCGATGGTCAGATAACTGCGATTGTCCGCCTCAAAGGCGGGTATCCAGCTGGCCAGCATGGCGCTGATCTGCTCGAAATACTCGTTGACCAGAGGCTGGCCTTCCAGAAATTCGGCAACCGCCCGGTCACGCCCGGTCAGTGCCCGTAGCTGGGTTTCCCAGTGGGGATTGGGCAGGCAGCGGGCATCAAACACAAAATCCGCATCGGTGGCGATACCGTGTTTGAAACCGAAGGACTCGAACAGGATGGACAGGCTGCCGCCCCGCTTGCCCCGAATGCGTTCGCTGATCAGATCCCGCAGCTGGTGGACATTGCGGTGCGTGGTGTCCAGGAACAGGTCGGCGCGATCGATGATGGGCTGCAGCAGGCGCCGCTCATGGTGAATGGCCTCGTAGAGGGGGGTCTTTTCACTGCTGAGCGGATGCTTGCGGCGGGTCTCGCTGAAGCGCTTGAGCAGGATATCGTCGTCGGCGTCGAGATAGATGACCTCGACGTCGACGCCGGCCTGTTTGAGGCTGTCGATAATCTCCGGAAACCGGCTGAGGTCCAGGGCCGGATTGCGGGCATCGATGCCGACCGCGGCGAGATTGCCGAGCTGGCCGGGAAAGGCGCGCATCTTGTCGGAGAAGTCCGGCAGCAGGCCGACCGGCAGGTTGTCGATGCAATAATAATCCTGATCTTCCAGGACATGCAGGGCGGTTGATTTACCGGAGCCGGAGACCCCGCTAATGACGACTAGTTTCATGGGCAGTGTTTATTGATCAGGGCTGGATGCTGTGGGTGGATCGGACGCGGGTGCCGTGGCGGTCTGCTGCTGAATCATTTCTCGCTGACGCTGGATAAAGGCCTCGGGCGCATTGTAGCCCTTGCGCAGCAAAATGTAATTTCTCACCGCCGCCTCCACCAGCACCGCGAGATTGCGGCCGGGGGCGACCGGCAGGGTCACCTCGGGCATCTCGATCTCCAGTATGGTGTGGGTGCGATGGATGCCCCGCAGCCGGTCGAGCTGCAACAGGTCATGGCTGGCGAGGCGCTGCAGATGGATGACCAGGCGCAGGTCCTTGCTGAGCTTGATGGCGCTATCGCCGTACATGGCGCGCACGTTGAGGACACCCAGCCCGCGCACCTCCAGAAAATCCCGCAGGGCCTCGGGACAACGACCGCGCACGATGTCGGGCCCGACGCGGGAAAACTCCGGCGCGTCATCGGCGATCAGGCGATGGCCGCGGGTCAACAGCTCCAGCGCCAGCTCGCTCTTGCCCACCCCGCTTTCGCCGGTGAGCAACACGCCCATGCCGTGCACCTCCAGGAAGACGCCGTGCACCACGGCCTTTTCCGCCAGCTCACCCCCCAGATAATGGTCGAGACAGTTGATGAGCTTGGCGCTGCGCAGGCTGGAGCCCAACAGCGGAATCTGCTGTTGCTCGCAGGCCCGCAGCAGATCGGCGGGTGGCTCAAGCTGTTCGGCGAGGATGATGCCTGCCGGTTGCGCATCACACAGCTGCTGGATGGCATCCTGGCGTAGCGCCGGGGAGAGTGAATCGAGGTGGTCGAGTTCCAGCTGGCCCAGTATCTGCAGCCGGTTGGGATGGATGATATTGAGGTGGCCGATCAGCGAGGTGCCCGGGGTGGCCTCGGAGTGGCCCACGGCGCGCGCACTACCGGCCTGGCCGGTGACCCAGTGCAGGCCCAGGCGCTGCCCATAGCGCTGGAACAGGGTGCTGACGGTAACGGTGCCTTCCATAATCGGCGAGCTTATCAGACCTGGGTTAACAACCGTTAGAGCTGTTTGGTCCCACTGCCGGTTCCACCTGCCGGCGTCGACAGGTAGGCAACTAGTGACCCTGATCCCAGTTGATCAGCAGCTCATACAGCGCGTGATTATCGGTGGCGGCGCGCAGTCGTTCGCGCAACTCGGCGTCGCTGAACATCTTTGCCAGCCGGGCCAGCAGCTGCAGGTGTTCCTCGGTGGATTCTTCCGGCACCAGCAGGGCGAAGATCAGGGTGACCGGCTGGCGATCCAGGGCGTCGCAGTCGATGCCGTCGCTGAGCTGTAAAAAGGCGCCGATGGTGGCAGAGGTGTTCTTGATGCGACCGTGCGGGATCGCCACGCCGTGATCAATCGCCGTGGTGCCCAGCCGTTCGCGCGCGATCAGGCTTTCAAACACAGGCTGCACATCGAGGCTGATGGGCGACTGGGTGGCGAACAGCTCGCTCAGGACCTCAAAGGCCCGCTTCTTGCTGGAAACCTGCACCTGGGTGGCGATACGGTTGGGGGTAATGATGTCGGAGAGTTGCATGATGGTGTCAGGGATATTTTTATGAAGCGATTATGGGACGTGTCATGGTTTGTGCGCTGAATGTCTTGATGAAAATAGGGATGCCTGTTGTTGCTCGAAAATATAAGCCAAAAACATAGGTCAAAAATAGAGGCCGAAAACAGGGCGCCAGGTTTATGCGTTGCGTTTATTCATCAGGCCAATAATCATCAGGGAAACATTGCAGGTAATCGGTACAGGTTAACCATGAAAGGATATTCAGGATAACGCTGCGGGAGCATTGCCGCCCCCGCAGCTATTTGATGTTACTCCTCGGTCGGCACGGCCTCTACCGAGGCCTGCAGGGTCGAACTGGTGCCACGATGGTGGTCACTGCGTTTTTCCTTGTGCTTTTTGATCTGGCGGTCGAGCTTGTCGGTTAATGCATCGATCGCCGCGTACATGTTTTCATCTTCGGCGTCAGCAAAAAGATCGGCGCCATTGATGTGCACGGTGGCCTCGGCCTTCTGGCGCAGCTTTTCCACGCTGAGGATGGCGTGAATATTCGTCACCTTGTCGAAGTGACGTTCGAGCTTGGCGAATTTGGTAACCACATACTCGCGGAGTGAGTCGGTTATATCGAGATGTTGGCCGGAAACGCTGATTTGCATAATTGACTCCTTTGGTTAGATCCATGCAATGGACGCGAGGGGCTGTCTATGGCCGGTTGCTGGCCGTTAGCCAAGCCGCTTGCGTTCATTGGATGGTGCGATGGACATGGCCTCACGGTATTTTGCCACCGTGCGGCGTGCCACATTGATGCCCTGGTCACTCAACAGGGACGCAAGCTTGTTATCGCTTAGCGGCTTGTTGGGTTTTTCCGCGGCAATCAATTTCTTCAAAATGGCGCGAATGGCCGTTGCCGAACATTCGCCGCCGGAAGCGGTAGTCACGTGGCTGGAGAAAAAATACTTCAGTTCAAAAATGCCACGTGGGGTATGCATGTATTTTTTGGTGGTGACCCGGGAGATGGTGGACTCGTGCATCTCGACGATCTCCGCGATGTCGTGCATGACCATCGGCTTCATGGCCTCGGCGCCGTACTCAAAAAAGCCCCGTTGCCGATCGACAATGGTGGTGGCGACCTTGAGCAGGGTGTCGTTACGGCTCATCAGGCTTTTAATGAACCAGCGGGCCTCCTGCAGATTATTTTTTAGGAAGGCGGCATCCTTGCTGGTATTGCGATGCGCCAGCTTGGCATACAGGCTGTTGATACCGATCTTGGGGGTAATGTCGGGGTTGAGTTCGACGCGCCATTGATCGTTGACCTTTTTGACAAACACGTCCGGCACAATGTATTCGGCCTGGGCCTCGGTGATGTGCGCGCCGGGACGGGGGTTGAGACTCTGCACCAGCTGGATCACGACCTGCATGTCGGGCTCGGACAGCCTCATGCGGCGCATGATCAGCGGATATTCGCGTTTCGCCAGGGCCTCGAAATGCTCGCCGATGAGCACCCGGGCCTCGGCCAGCCAGGGGGTCTCTGGATCGAAATAGCTGAGCTGGATCAACATGCATTCGCGCAGGTCACGGGCGGCGATCCCGGGGGGGTCAAAATCCTGCACCCGACGCAGCACGGCCTCGACCTCGTCCAGCTCGATGTCATTGTCTTGCGCCAGCGACTGGTGGATCTCTTCCAGCGAGGCGCCGAGATAGCCGTCATCACCGATGGCGTCGATGATGGTGGTGGCGATGGCCAGGTCGGTATCGCTGCAGGTGGACAGATTCAGCTGCCATAGCAGGTGGTCCTGCAGGCTCTGGCTGCTGTTGTCGGCCTGTTCAAAGTCCGGGATATCACCGCCGCTGTTGTTGCCACTGCTATAGGACTCGGCATAGGAGTCGTAGGTGTCTTCCCAGTCGCTGTCGGTAGGCAGGTCATTGGGGATTTCCTGTTCCTGCTTGTCGACCGCGCGATCGCTGGTGTCGATGGACGCGTGGGTTTCATTGTCCGCCTCATGGGCGGCAAGCGCGGTCTCGTTGGAGTTGTTGACGTCGGCGCTGCGCTCACCATCATTGGCCGCGGACTCGTGGCCGCCCTCCTCGGTGATCTCCAGCATGGGATTGGAGTCGAGCGCCTCCTGGATCTCGGCCTGCAGTTCCAGGGTAGAGAGCTGTAGCAGGCGTATCGCCTGTTGCAGCTGAGGCGTCATGGTCAGGTGCTGACCGAGTTTAAGCTGGAGTGTTTGCTTCATTGAACCCGTTTCGGAAATACTTGTCTGGCACGTCTTTTGTGAATGTCAGTTTCGACCGGTGTATGGTTTAAGTCTACTCCAAACCCGACGGTGATGAAGGTTTGGGGGACATTTATTTTGCCCGTCATGCGGCCATTAATGAAGCCTCAATCCGACAGCCCCCTAGAGCCTGAAGTCCTGACCTAGATAAACGTCCCGTACGTGAGAATCTTTAAGCACCATTTCCGGGCTGCCCTGTGCGATGACCTCGCCGGCATTCATGATGTAGGCGCAGTGGCAGATGCCGAGGGTTTCACGCACATTGTGATCGGTGATCAGCACGCCGATGTTGCGCTCGGTTAAATGCTTGATTATGCGCTGTATATCCAGCACCGAGATGGGGTCGACGCCGGCAAAGGGCTCGTCCAGCAAAATAAATTTCGGTTCGGTGGCCAGTGCCCGGGCGATCTCCACCCGCCGCCGCTCGCCGCCGGAGAGGCTCATGCCCAGGGTGTCCCGGATGTGGCTGATGTGCAGTTCATCCAGCAGCTCGTCCAGTTTCTGCTGCTGTTGCTGGGGGCTGAGATCGCTGCGGACCTGCAGGATCGCCAGCAGGTTGTCGGCCACGCTCAGCTTGCGAAACACCGAGGCCTCCTGCGGCAGGTAGCCGATGCCGAGCTGGGCCCGGGCGTGCAGCGGGTGATGGGTGATGTCCTGGCCGTTGAGCTGGATGGTGCCGTGGTCGCAGGGGATCAGGCCCACGATCATATAAAAGCTGGTGGTCTTGCCGGCCCCGTTGGGGCCCAGCAGGCCGACCACCTGACCGCTGTCCACCGTCAGCGAGACCTGTTTGACCACCTGCCGTGACTGGTACTGCTTGGCGAGATCCCTGACCACCAGACTGCTCATCGGGGGGCGGGCTCCCGTTGGCCATTCTGCGGCGCAGTCTGTTGCGCATCCGGCTGAGTGTCCGGTTGACCGTCCTGCTGAGCGGGGGCCTTTTCCCGGGGTTGCAGGGTGACCGTCACCCGGGGCGATGCCTCGTCCGGGCCGACGCCATTCTCACCGGCGCTGGCGATCACCCGCTCGGACACCTGATCGTACTGGATGCGATTGCCGCTGAAGCGGTTCCCGCCCTGCCAGAATTCCGCCTCGCCCAGCAGCAGCAGGCGCTTGTTCTCGGCGTTGTATTCCATGCGCTGGCTGACGCCCCGGATCTCCTTCTGGTCGGCGCGCTCCTGCCGATAGTGGACGGGCGCGCCCTCGGCGGTAATGCGTTGCAGCACGTCCTCCCTGGCATACACCACCACAGTATCGGCGCGCAGCTCGATGCCTCCCTGGCGCAGCACCACGTGGCCGGTATAGGTCATCACGCCCTCGGCCTCATTGATCTCCGCCCGATCGGCCTCGATGTGAATGGGCTGCTGGGTGTCCTCGGGGCTGGCAGAGGCCAGCGGGCAGAGGATGAGCAACAGCAGTGCCGCGGCGATGCGGCGGGCAGACAGCGGCCCCTGGGCCTGGGTGTGGTTATGGCGCATAGATTCCCTTTACCTGTGACAGCAGCTGAAGCCGACCCTCCCGGAAGTGGACCTGCAGGCCGGTCGTCTCCAGGGTGGCGTCAGCGCGAATAATGGTGGTGTGTTGGTCGGTTTCGGCATAGTCGTCCGCCGGCACGATGGTGACATCGCGGGTGCGGATCTCGAGATTGACCGGCGCCGCATCGCTGGCCTGGCGTTGTAGCGTCACCCTGCCGTTGAGCATGATCTGCCGGTTGCTATCGCGTGCCTGGCCGCTGTCCGCCACCACCGTCCAGCGCTGGCCATCGGGTCGGTAGGCGATGAATTGCGGCTGGCGGAGTTCGCTGCGGCGTTCATCGGCATAGTGTGCCATATACGTGGCCTGTAGTTGATAGAGCAGCTGGCCCTGTGCATCCAGTACCCGGGTGGTGAAGCCTTCCATGTAGGCGTCCGGCGCCGTCTGGCTGCCGGCGGTGACGGCCGGCCCCTTGGGGGGTTGGCCCTCATACAGCCAGACACTGAGGCCGGCGATCACGGCAACCAGTAGGGGGGCGAGTAATCTTCTCATGCGATGGGTCGGTCTGTCGGCGGGGTCAGCAGGGCGTGGTTCAGTTGAGGTAGTGCTGCATTTCGCGCGCCAGCGTGCCCTGCGCCTCCATGATCAGCTCGCAGAGATCGCGCGCCGCCCCCTGGCCGCCGGCATGGGGGGTCTGCCAGTGGGCATGCTGGCAGACCAGGGGATGGGCGTCGCTGGGGGCCACCGCCAGGCCGGCGCGCAGCATGATGGGCAGGTCCACCACGTCGTCACCCATGTAGGCGACCTGCTCCGGGGCCAGCCCCAGCTCGCCGATGAGGGCCTCGAAGGCGGGCAGCTTGTCCGCCTTGCCCTGATAGACGTGCTGGATGCCGAGGTTGGTCATGCGGTGGTCGACCACGCTGGAGTTGCGACCGGTGATGATCGCCACCGTCACGCCGGACTGTTGCAGCATCTTCATGCCGTGGCCGTCGCGCGAATGGAAGGCCTTGTATTCCTGGCCGTCGTCGCCGTAGATCAGCCGGCCATCGGTGAGCACGCCATCGACGTCGAACACCAGCAGTTTGATGTGGGCCGCGCGGGCCAGGATGTCTTTCATCGTCAGGGTTCCCTTAAACCACGCCCGCGCGCAGCAGGTCGTGCATGTTGAGGGCGCCGACCGGGCGCTGTTCGCCATCGACCACCATCAGTGAATTGATTTTGTGCTGCTCCATCAGGCTCAGCACCTCCACCGCCAGCTGTCTGGCCTGCGCGGTCTTGCAGTGCCGGGTCATCACCTCGGCGATGCGGATCTGGTGCACATTGACCTCGCCGTGATCCAGCACCCGGCGCAGGTCGCCGTCGGTGAAGATGCCGGCGAGCCGGCCGGCGGCATCGACGATGCCGGTCATGCCCAGGCCCTTTTTGGTCATCTCCAGCAGGGCCTCGCTGAGGCTGGCCGTCTCGGCCACGCAGGGGATCTGCCCGCCGCTGTGCATCACATCCTCGACGTGCAGCAACAGGCGCCGACCCAGCGAGCCGCCGGGGTGGGAGAGGGCAAAGTCATCGGTGGTAAATCCCCGCTGTTCGAGCAGTGATACCGCCAGCGCGTCACCCATAACCAGGGCCGCCGTGGTGCTTGAGGTCGGCGCCAGGCCGAGCGGACAGGCCTCCTTTTCCACGCTCACGTCGAGATGGGCGTCGGCGGCCCTGGCCAGGGCGGACCGGGTGTTGCCGGTAAGGGCGATGAGCGGCACGCCGAGGCGCTTGATCAGCGGCAGGATGGTGAGGATCTCGGCGGTCTCGCCGGAATTGGACAGGGCCAGCACCACGTCGTCGCCGGTGATCATGCCCATGTCACCGTGGCTGGCCTCGCCGGGGTGGACAAAAAAGGCCGGGCTGCCGGTGCTGGCCAGGGTGGCGGCGATCTTGGCGCCGATGTGGCCGGACTTGCCCATGCCCAGCACCACGATACGGCCCTCGCAGTCGTACATGAAACGGCAGGCGTGGATGAAGCTCGGACCGATGCGCCCGGCCAGGTCGGCCACGGCCCTGGCCTCGGTGTCGATGACCGCGCGGGCCATTTGTTCGATGTTGGTGTTGTTCATGTCGTTATCGTGGGTGCGTCCGTTTTCGGCCGGCTCTACCGGTGTGTTGCCCTGGTGTAAACCTGTCACACAAAACCTGTCACGCAAAACCAGAGAAGCCCAGCCAGGTCATATAGGCGATGAAGCCCGCCAGCAACACTCCCCCTTCCAGGCGATTGATGCGTCCCGGCCCCCGAAACCCGTAGGCCATCAGGAACAGGGCGATGGTGAATCCTAGCATGACGGGGAAGTCGCGTTGCATAACCGCCGGCTCCAGCAGGCTGGGTGCGATCAGCCCGGGCAGTGCCAGCACCGCCAGCAGGTTGAACATATTGGAGCCGAGGATGTTGCCCACCGCCATGTCGTCCTCGCCCTTGAGGGCGCTCATCACCGAGGCCGCCAGTTCCGGCAGGCTGGTGCCGACGGCGATGATGGTGAGGCCGATGATGAGGTCGCTGACCCCCAGGTCCTGGGCGATATTCACCGCCCCCCAGACCAGCAGGCGGGAGCTGAGCACCAGCACCACCAGCCCCAGCGCGACCCACAGCAGGGCCCGGCCGGTGCTCAGGTCGGTGGGGACCTCGCTTTCGAATTCGCTGCTCAGCGGGTCGGGCTCGGGCAGGCCGGCGGCGGCCGGCGGGGCCTGTTTGCTCATCCAGATCATCCAGCCGACGAGCAGGCCGGTGCCGCTGAGCAGGATGCCGCCATCCAGCACGCCCAGTTCGCCATCCAACATCAGCACCCCGGCCAGCAGGGTGATCGCGAACAGCATCGGGTACTCGCGGCGCAGGATCCGGGAGTGCACCGAGAGTGGTACGAGCAGGGCCGTGGCGCCCAGCACCAGGGCGATATTGGTGATATTGGAGCCCAGCGCATTACCGATGCCCATGGCCGGATTGCCGTTGCTGGCCGCCATCCCGGACACCAGCATCTCCGGCGCCGAGGTGCCGAAACCCATGATGGTCATGCCGATGATCAGTGGCGAGACGCCGAGGTTGCCCGCCAGCCCCGCCGCGCCGTGGACAAAGCGCTCGGCGCTCCACACCAGGAGGATAAAACCGCCGAGCACAGCCAGCCAGGACATCAGCATCAGCCTTACAGGCCTCCCATCGTGGTGGCGGTGGAGGCCGCCGGGGTGGTGAATCCGTAATGCAGCACCAGGCCGGCAAAGATCGCCGCCCCGAACCAGTGATTGTTGAGGAAGGCCTTGAAGCAGCCCTCGGGGCTGCGGTCGCGGATCAGGAATTGCTGGTACACGCTGAGCCCGGCGGCCACCCCAAGGCCGAGGAAATAGAACAGCCCCAGGCCCAGGTTGTTGCCGACGATCCACAGGGTCAGCAGCAGCATGCACTGCAGGCTACCGATCACTATGCGATCGGCGTCCCCAAACAGGATGGCGGTGGATTTGACACCGATCTTCAAGTCGTCCTCGATATCCACCATCGCGTACATGCTGTCGTAGGCCGTGGCCCACAGCACGGTGGCGGTCAGCAGCAGCCAGGCCACCAGCGGTACCCCGCCGGTCTGCGCGGCGAAGGCCATGGGCACCGCCCAGCCAAAGGCCAGCCCCAGAAACACCTGCGGCAGATAGGTGTAGCGCTTCATGAAGGGGTAGATCCCGGCGAGCAGCGCGCCGCCCAGCGACAGGAGGATGGTCAGCGTATTGAGGGTCAGCACCAGGGCGAAGGCCAGCAGGCAGAGGACCGCGAACAGCACCAGGGCCTCGCGCGGGCTCACCTGGCCGGCGGCGATGGGCCGGTTGCGGGTGCGCGCCACATGCGGGTCAAAGTCACGATCGGCATAGTCGTTGATCACGCAGCCGGCGGAGCGCATCAGGATGACCCCGAGCACGAACACCAGGGTCACGCCCGGATGGGGCTGGCCCTGCCCCGCAATCCACAGCGCCCACACCGTCGGCCATAGCAGTAGATAGGTACCGATGGGGCGGTTCAGGCGCATCAGTAGCGCGTAGTAATAGCTGCGGTGCCTGATGAGGGCTCGATTCAGGCCGGTGCTGGTGATGGATGTGGTCATGGGTCCGTACTGTAGCCGACTAGGCCGGCTGAGGGCAGATCGGCGGCAGAAAAATCTCGCTGACCAGCAGCGGTTTGTGATTCAGAAAGAAGGCCGAACGTCGGCCCCAGATGCTGGCCGGCGGTGTCGGCAGGCCGGCCGTGGCCCGGGCAAACAGCGGCTGGCCCGGCAACAGCTGGGCGATCTCGATAGCACTGCGCCGCATCGTTGGATCGGCAAACAGCACCGCCCCCAGGGGCCGCTTGCCCAGTCGGGACAGGCGCCGGCGCGAGCCGCCCAGGCTGCGCACCGGGATCACCGTGCGCGCAAACACCCACGGCTGATCGTCGCACAGCAGCTGCACCTCGCGCACGAAGCAGCGCTCGTGGGGCCGCACGCCGAGGGCCTGCGCCTCGTTCAGCATCGGCCGTTGCCAGTACTGGCCGGTGGGCGCGACCCGAAACCGACCATCGCAAGTCAGTTGCAGTCGACGGGTCAACGACGTGGGGTCCAGTAACCAGTCCAGTAGATCCGCCGGCGCAGCGTGACGGGCAAGGGAGGTGTGGGCCTGCCAGTGGGGTTCGAGTTGATGTTTGCCGAGGTGTGGGTTGGTCACAGTGGATACTGCTGGGTAGTTTTGAGAGGGGGGATTGTACCGCAAGTTGCGGATGGGAGGGGACAGACCTCAGGTCTGTCCCCGGGCTACAAAACAGTCGTTGGGGTTAGCCGCAGCTCAGCCCAACCTACCCAGATACAAGAGTGACACTCCCCTCCCCCGTCACCCGATCAATCTCAAACATCACCTCACAATACTCACTGGTCTCATCCGTCGGCGAAGGATCATCCGCACAACTACACCCCGCAATCACCCCGCGATAAAAAATGCCGGCTTTAACCAGCAACCGACCCTCTTCCTCAGCCGCACTAATAATCATCACGCTGAATGGTTCGTAAAGGGCGTACCCACCAGCAGTTAAGCCCTGTTGCAAAGGCAACAGCCTGGCGTCCAGCTGCTCGATTCCATTTTTGAGCGCTGCCTCAAGGCTTGGGTCAGCATAGGCTGGCAGTGATGTAGGGAATTTAATCATTTGTTTATAGTCTGCAATGTAGTGCGGATTCGGTCGCCAGTAACATCGAACGGCGGCTGTCGACCGATGCAGACATTGGACATAATTTACCTTTACAGGGTGAAGATAGTATAAGCTGGCGGACGCCAACACGGTTTGATATGCTTTTCACTCTTAACAAAGCGCTTCGTATAAACGTGATCAAATACCGACTAAATATCGCATTGCTATTTGTGCTCATCACTGCATTCCTGTCAATGCAGTCGGCAACTGCGCATATCCACTTGGCAGAACTTCACGATCACGATGGTAGCCATCATCAGCATCAGAGTGCGGCTCATGCCCACCAATCTATGGTTGATCATTATGATGCCATTGAATTTTCGCATCAAGCGGATCATGCCAATGTCGTAGATCTCGATCACGAGTGCAGCACAACAGCAAAAAATAAGTATGAAAAGCCTTCCGGCTTTATTGTTACACGAGCACACCGGCAGCCGGTTCGCTCTGCATCTGTCAGTATTGAGCTGCCCGTCGTTATCAATACGAAACTTAATTATCTTTATTACTCAACGATAAATCCCCGAGCCCCACCTCGTTTTTCCTAAGTTCCGCGCTCCAAACAAACTCTAATCAGTGTAAGACGATAATGATCGTCTTAGGAAAACTATTATCGAGGTATTTATGTTATCTGTGATCAAACCATCACGATGGCTTTTGGCTGCTTTAGCACTGCTAATAGCCAACCAAGCCTTTGGGCATGGCATGTCAGAAGCTGAAAAACTATCCATCATGGAGGGAGGGAATCTACGTTACCTGTGGATTGGCGCCACCCATATGTTATCGGGCTACGATCATTTGTTGTTTGTATTTGGTATCGTTTTTTTACTGACCAGATTCAGAGACATTGTCAAATACATCACGGCATTCACTCTTGGACATAGTGTCACGCTCATCTTTGCCACCTTTAATGGCATTCAAGTCAATTACTTCTTAATTGATGCAGTTATCGCCTTAAGCGTCTGTTACATCGCCTTCGCCAATCTTGATGGCTTCAGGAAATACCTGGATGTTAAGCCGCCTCACATGTTGGCAATGATTACAGGCTTAGGTCTAATTCACGGCCTTGGCTTGTCGACGCGACTTCAACAATTACCGTTGAGTGAGGATCAGCTGTTGATGAACATCATCTCTTTCAATATAGGCATAGAGGTGGGCCAAATAATGGCATTGGCTGTGATGTTGCTGTTGCTGGCAAGCTGGCGAAAAGCGGAATCCTTTAAACCCTTCAGCGTGATGTCAAATTATGGGCTGATCTTTGCGGGTTTTGTCCTGTTTATGATGCAGATGCACGGTTATTCCCATGTCAGCGATCCCGATGAGTTTGGCTTTAGTGCGGACAATCATGTTCACGATCATATACGAATGGATGAAGAGCGCGCTGCTAAAACTATTAAAGAAACCACTCACGATTCAATCGACTAAAACCCAGCTAATGCTAATTGCAGGAGATTCTTAATGCGTGCATTATTTTTTATATTGATAGCCAGCTTTGTTCTTGTTTCGGTGACAGGTTGTCCTGATCACGGACATGATCATGACAAGAATGGAGAGCACTCACACGATGAGCCCTCACAACATAAAGATTCAATTAACTAAATATAAAGAGGTATTTATGAAAAACTTAACGACAACACTATTGCTATTGTTACCATTACTCTTTTGCGCACCAATAATGGCCGGCGCAGGCCATGAGCACGACAGTGATGGAGGCCATTCTCATGGGCCAATTTCCAGTGATGCCGCCATCAACAAAGCATCAAAGAAAGTGAAACAAATGGCCGATGCGGGAAAAATAGATGCGACCTGGTCAGGAATAAGCGCCGCCAGCATTGATCAGAAGGTCTATTCGAAAGGCCCAGAGTGGGTGATTACATTTAAGAATGACAAGATAAAGGATACAGCGAAGCAAACTTTATTCTTGTTTTTTAGCCTGGATGGCCACTTTATTGCAGCCAACTACACCGGTAATTAAATTGTCCAGGTGAGCATGAATTCTGTGCTCACCTGGCTTGCTTTAAAGAACGCTATGGGACGGTTTCCCGCCGTTCCCTGATTTTTTGCGGAGGACTGCTTTCAGTTTCGGGTTCAGCAGCCCCCACACCCCATCACGAATCCGCCCGCGTAAACCGATGGATCAACCGTCGCTCCCGTTTCGACGGCCTGCCCTCTCCGTGTGGCCGTTGCGCGGCAGAAAGCTGTCGTAGCGCTTTTTCCTTTTCACGTTTGGCAACACTTTCTTCTGTCTCTTGATAGAGCTGCTGGGCAGTTGTTGCGGGGCCGCGCTTGTCGGATAAATCTCGCACTACAACGGTCTTTTCATCAAACCCCTGCCGCAGGCTTAGGGTATCACCTACTTCCAGTTCGCGGCTGGGTTTGGCGCGCTGGCCATTGACGCTGACCTTGCCGCCTTTGATGGCCTCGGTGGCGAGCGCGCGGGTTTTGTAAAAGCGGGCGGCCCATAGCCATTTGTCGAGACGGACCTTTTGCCCGTTGTCGGCGCCGGAGTGGGAGTCTGCTGCCTGGCGGGCCATGTGTGGAATCGTCAGTCGGCGGCTGCGGCCGGCTGTTCGACCAGACAGCGATTGCGGCCGGCCTGCTTGGCGCGGTACATGGCTTCGTCGGCGCGCTGGAACAGGGTCTCGGTGCTGTCGTCTTTTCGCAGTTGGGCGAGGCCGGCGGAGATGGTGATGACGACCTGCGCGTTTTGATAATGGAACTGACACCGCTCGACCGCCTTGAGCAGTTTGCCGGCGGCGACGATGGCGGAGTCGAGGCTGGTTTCCGTCATCAGGATCACGAACTCCTCGCCGCCGAGGCGGGCCAGGAAATCGCTTTCGCGCAGGTTGTTGCGGATCTGTTCGGCAATCAGCACCAGGGCCTTGTCACCGGCCTTGTGGCCGTAGGTGTCGTTGACGTTTTTGAAGTGATCGATGTCGACCATCATCAGCACCAGAGGTTGGCCATAACGCTTGCAGCGGGCGAATTCCTGCACGATGCGATCATCGTAAGCGAGGCGGTTGTAGAGGCCGGTGAGTGGATCGCGCACCGCCTGCTCGTGTTTTTCCTGTAGCCGCCGGCGCAGGTTTTCGCCCTCGTTTTCCATTCCGTGGACACGGCTGTTGAGCTGCGCCAGCTGGGCCTCTAATTGATGTTGGCGTGACTCTTCCGCCTGACGATACTGGTCGAGGTGTTCACGGATGGCATCGAGGCGGCCCTGGATCTGCTGCTTGAGCTGGCTGGATTCCGGCGCGGCGTCGACGGTGGATTCGATGTCCTTGACGTGGGCATGCACCACGGCGTCAAAGTCGCGGCCGCTGCTCATGGAGGCCAGGTGGGAGTCCTGTGCGCCGGAGAGGTTCTGGTCGATCTCCTTTAGCTTGTCGCCGAGCTGCTGCAAAAAGGCCTGCAACTCCTTGTTCTCATCCTCCATCTGCCGGCGCATGGCGGAGATGAGATTGGCGATGGCGGTGAGCGCGGGTGCGACGGAGCGCGCCGACAGCCCTTCCCCCAATTTATCCTTGAGGCTTTCGACCTGGTCGGTGAGCGCCGCGGGCAGGCTCAGGGTGTCCAGTAGCTGGATGCAGAAATCGCCGATCTGGGGGCTGGCCGCTGTGGCAGACTGGTCGGCGGCCGGGGCGCGGCCCGCGCCCTCACCACCAAACAGTCGGCTGAAAAAGCCACCGCTGCTGCTGGTTGGCTGCGCCGGGCCACTCGCCGGTGCGGAAGGGTCTTCGTGTTGCAGGGCCTCGTTGACCAGCTTGGCGAGTTCGCGCAGCGGGTCTTCCATTTCGGTGAGGCTGTGGGTGGCATCGATCTGCCGGCGCAATTCCTTGCTGCGGGTTTTGAGCGGGCCGGGAAATGACAGGCTGTCCAGCCAGTGGCCCAGGAGTTGTTGCGGGCTGTGGGCGGTGTGGTTGTCATTGCGGGTTTCATCCAGCCGGGTGACGGACTGGGTTAGTGCGTTCACCGCCTGTTCGAGATGCGCGACATCGATGTCCTGGCGCAGGGTCTTGCGCAGCAGCGCGAGGTCGTCGTCCAGTTTGGCGTCCTGTCCCTCGGCGGCCAGGGCGACGCGGGTGAGTCCCTGTTTCAGCAGGGACTCGGTGTTCTGCCACTGCTGTTCCTTCTTTTCGAGCCGGTCGAGACTGTCGAGGTATTTTTGTTTCCAGTTTTCTTCGCTCATGGGCAGAGTGTAGGCATTCCTGGCGGAAGAAAATAGGGCCGGCGACGGCCGCGATTAACGGTTATGCCGAACCGGTTACTGACGGCCACCGGCTCAGGCCGCAATGTGGAAATCGTCCGGCAGGGTGATTTCCATGGCGATGGGCAGGTGGTCGGAGTGCAGGTGCTGCAGGACATGCACGTCATGCACGGTGAGACTGGTGGAGATGAGGATGTGGTCAAGGGTGCGTGCCGGCCGCCAGCTGGGAAAGGTCTTGAGGTCGTGGCAGGGCTCGCACAGGTCGGTGGCGGCGATCAGGAACTGCATCTCGCGACTGTCGGGCTGGCAGTTGAGATCGCCCATCACCACCACGTGCTCATACTGATTGACGATGCGGATCACGTATTCAAACTGACGCTGGCGCGCCCGCTTGCCCAGCGCCATGTGCAGGATCAGCAGCACCAGCGGATTGTCCTGCTGCCCGTAGCGCACCACCATTACGCCGCGACCCGGAAACAGGCCGGGCAGCTTGTGGTCGTGAATCTGCGCGGGCCGATAGCGGCTCAGCAGGCCATTGCTGTGGGCGGCGATCTTGCCAAGGTTGCGGTTGGTCTGATGATGCCAGAAGGGAAAGCCGGCGTGGGTGGCCAGGTATTCGGTCTGGTTGATGAAGCTGCTGCGCAGGCTGCCGGCATCGACCTCCTGCAGGGCGACGATATCGAAGTCGCTGATGGCGCGGGCGATGTGGTCCAGGTTGGTGTAGAGCTGGGCGTGCGGCAGCACGTGCTTCCAGCTCTCGGTGACATAATCCCGATAGCGCTTGGAGCCGATGCCCACCTGAATGTTGTAGCTGAGCAGGCGCAGCCGGGTGCCGCTGGCGGTGTCTTCTAGGGGATCGGGGATCGGTATGCTGTGCATGTCGTCGGGCTTGTGTGCTCGGTGATGTTTGATTGGTCTTGTTTGATCGGTAACGGGGTTCTGTTTAACACCTTTTACAGGTGAATAATCATCTCGCCGAGGGTTTCCGTCAGGCGCAGGTTTTCACTGTAGTCCACCGGACAGTCGATGATGCTCACCGCGTCGTCGGCCAGCGCCTGTTTCAGGGTGGGCAGCAACTGCTCGGCGGCCTCGATACGATAACCCCTGGCGCCAAAAGACTCCGCCAGCTTGACGAAATCGGGATTGCCGAAGGTCACGTTCGACGGCCGCCCGAACTGGTTCATCTGTTTCCACTCGATGAGGCCGTAGCCGGAGTCGTTCCAGATGAGCACCACCATTGCCAGCCTTAAACGGACCGCGGTCTCGATTTCCTGAACGTTCATCATAAATCCGCCGTCACCGGTCACCGCCACCACCTTGCGCTGCGGTTGCGCCAGACGGGCGGCGATGGCGCCGGGTACGGCGATGCCCATGCTGGCGAAGCCGTTGGAGATCAGGCAGGTGTTGGGGTATTCGCAGCGGAACATGCGCGCCATCCACATCTTGTGGGCGCCAACGTCGCAGATCACGGTATCCTGCAGGTCGAGGGCGGTACGCAGATCCCAGATGATCTTTTGGGGTTTCAGCGGGCAGCTACGGTCGTCCTGATGCTGTTCCATCTCCTTGATCAGCGCCTTGCGCAGCGGGCGCAATTTGTGTCCCACGTGGGGCGTGGTCTGCTCCGCGATGCGGTTCAGCGAATGCCTGATGTCCCCCACCACGCCGACGCAGACCGGATAGTGAGCGTCCACTTCGGCCGGTGAGCTGTCAATGTGGACGATGGTGCGATCACGGGTCGGGTGCCACAGGCGCGGGTGATATTCCACCAGGTCGTAGCCGATGCAGATGATGGCGTCGGCCTCGGCGAAACCGAAATTGACGTAATCCTGCGATTGCAGCCCGGCACTGCCCAGCGCCATGGGGTGTTTGAACGGCAGCACCCCCTTGGCCATGAAGGTGTTGGTGACGGGGATGTTGAGCCGCTTCGCAAACTCGGCCAGCTCCGCCCAGGCGCCGGCGCGCACCACGCCATTGCCGGCCAGGATGATGGGCTGGCGGGCGTTGGAGATCACCTGCGCGGCATAGGTGACGCGGCCCGCCGGCGGCTCGGGCGTGTCGGCGTGCTTGACCCGCAGCGGCGTGTCTTCGATCTCCATGCAGGCGATGTTTTCGGGGAATTCGATAAAGCAGGCCCCGGTTTTTTCCGCCTGCGCCAGCTTGAAGGCCTTGCGGGTCACCTCGGTGATGATCTCCGGCACCAGGATGCGCGAGCTGAATTTGGTGAAACTGCGGAACAGCTCCTCCAGATCCAGCACCTGATGGGATTCCTTGTGCAGGCGATGGGTGTCGGCCTGGCCGGCGATGGCCACTAGGGGCGCGTGATCCATATTGGCATCGGCCACCCCGGTGATCAGGTTGGTGGCGCCGGGACCGAGGGTGGACATGCAGACCCCGGCCCGCCCGGTGAGGCGCCCATAGACATCGGCCATGAAGGCCGCGCCCTGCTCGTGGCGGGTGGTGACAAACTGGATGTGGGAATCCAGCAGGGCATCCATGATATCCAGATTTTCCTCGCCCGGAATGCCGAAGATGACCTCGACGCCCTCGTTCTCGAGACAGCGAACAAACAGTTCAGCAGCTTTCATGGTGTGATGTATTCCCTACCGACGGCCCGCAGTGTACAGACGGCGCGGCCGACAGCGGCTAGCGGCCTTCCTGTTTGACCAGCTGGTTGACCACCGTGAAGACCTTGGCATTGCCGCCGGCCTCCTGGGCGCCGGTACGGTATTTGCCATTGACGATCAGTGCCGGCACTCCCTTGGCGCCGTAGCGCTGGCCCATATCCTTGGCGCGACGGAGTTTGGTCTCTACCGCGAAGGAGTGAAACACGCGTTTGAAATCCTCGCTGGAGACGCCCTGGGCATTGAACAGTCCCATGATGGAGGCCTCGTCATCCATGCGGCGCTTCTGTTCGTGGATCGCCTCGAACATGGGGCGGTGGACCTTGTCCACGACGTTGAGGATCTCTGCAGTGTAGTAGGCGCGGGCGTGGATCTCCCAGCTGTCACGAAACACGCCGGGCATGCGCACAAATTTGACGTTTGCGGGTTTGCGCTGCAGCCAGCGTTCGACGAAGGGCTCCAGGCGGTAGCAGTGCGGGCAGCCATACCAGAACAGCTCCACGACCTCGACCTGATCGCCGCTGGTGGTGGGCTGGGGCGGGGTAATCAATTCATAGCCCTCGGCGGCCATCAGCTGGCTGGTGCCAACAAGGCCCAGGGCGAAAATGGCAATCGCGGCGAGCAGTGGGGACGTGATGTTTTTCATGAAATCGACCTCGTGATTTTTTTTCGGGCTGGCGCGTGAGCCTATCCAAATCATTGATTGAACGCAATGAAACCGGCCGCAAACGGCCGGCAGAGATTTTCGTCTTCGCGTCAATGGTTTATGCTAGACCGTAGCAGTCACGTGGCGGCAATTACAGGCACGTCAACCAATAGGCCCAAGCAAGGAGTATGACCCCATGGTCTCTGAAAAGATCGATCTGGCGCAATTTTTAAATCAGCAGTACCTGTGTGAGTCGCTGACCATCAAGGAGGTCACCACCCTGATCGATTACACCGAGCTGGTGACTTTTAACAAGGGTGAAGTGATCGCCGAGATCGGCGATGTGGGTGAGGCGCTGTATTTTGTGATCGCCGGCGAGACCGCGTTATACGCGGGCGACAAGGCCGAATCGCAGGTGGGCCATATCAAGGCCGGCGAGCTGATGGGCGAGATGTCCTTTTTTGACCGCAACCCGCGCTCGGTACGGGCCAAGGCGCTGGTCGATGACACCCGTCTGCTGAAACTGAGCCGGGCCATGTACAAACGCCTGCGGGTGGAGCACCCCTATATCGCGGTGAACCTGCTGGAGCATGCGATTGTCAGCCTGGATCACCTGTTCCGCCAGGTCAGCCAGGATATCTCCACCTTCAACAGCTACTTCTACGGACCCGGTCGCAAGTAAGCCCCGGCAGCTCCCGCACGACGGACTAGTTTCCGGCCGTGCCGGCCTCTGCCCCCATGCCGGCCAGAAACAGCGCGACGGCATCGATCTCCTTGTCGGTCATCTTGGCCGCGATGTCGCGCATGATCCTGTTGCGGTCATTGCTGCGGGCCTCGGTTTTGAAATCGTGCAGCGCCTTGGTCACATAGCCCGATTTTTGCCCCGCCAGACTGGGGATCGCCCCCGGGCCATTGCCGGCCCCGTTGGGCCCATGGCAACCGGCACAGGCCGGTAGGCGACTGTAGTGATTACCGCCCAGATAGATCTTTTGGCCGAGACCGGAGCCTGCCGCCGGCTCGGCCCTCACGGTCTGGGTGGCGAAATAGGCGGCAATATCCCGAATATCCTGTTCGTTGAGACCGGTCACCATGCTGGACATGGTGGGGTCCTGGCGTGCGCCGGACTGAAAATCATGAATCTGCTTGGCGAGATAGGCGGTGTTCTGCTGGGCGAGATTCGGCCAGTCCGGGCTGAAGCTATTGCCGTCCGGCCCATGGCAGCCCTGGCAGGTGGCGGACTTGGCCTGCCCCGTCTCGGCATTGCCCTGCCTGTCGTCCGGCGTGACAGCGGCCGCATAAGTATTTGCGGTTATACTGATTAATGCGCAGAGGGCGATTCGCGAAAGTGTCATCTTACTGGCCTCCAAAAGCGTGTGGTTAAGTGTAGACCCTGGTCGTGGCGCCGTGGGCGCCAGTGGGCGGGTGCAGGAATGTAGTTAAGTGTCTCGTGTAAGACCTAGGGGACGCTCTGGAAAAAGGCGGCCAGATCTTCAATGTCCTGGTCTGACAGCGGGGCGGCCATGCCGTTCATGATGGGGTCTTTGCGGGTGCCGGCGCGGAAGGCGCGCAACTGTTTTTCGATATAGGCGGCATGTTGGCCGGCCAGTCTGGGATAGGTGGGATTGGTGCTGTGCCCGCCCTTGCCGTGGCAGACCTGGCAGGCACGGGCCTTTTCGGTACCGGATGCCACGCTGCCCTCGGCCAGTACCGGTCCTGTGCCCAACAGGCAAAGCCCCAGCGACAGCGCCATCGCACGAAATAGTCCTGGCCGGGGTCTCTTCACCTGCGTCATATTCGTTTCCACTTGTAGCCGCGTTTGTTAGAGTCCCGCTTCTGTTCCCCTGCGGCATACGGAGAGCGGATAGATTATTGCAGCTGACGGAAAATTGCCAATGGAATTAGGGAATTTGGGCCGTAGTCGCGGTTGATCAAGCATTTTTTCACAATTTTCCATAATGCCCCGTGGGGCGAAAATAGGGGTGCCGGCATGGCGCAGTATCGTGCAGCCGTTTTTGATATCAGTGTGGCCCAGCTCGACAAACTACCGCCCGATGAGGGGGCGGAGGTGGCCTTTGCCGGCCGCTCCAATGCCGGAAAATCCAGTGCAATCAATCGTATAACCGGCCAGAAGGCGCTGGCCCGCACCAGTAAAACCCCGGGGCGGACCCAGTTGATCAACTTCTTCCGTCTGGATGAATCGCGCTGTCTGGTGGACCTGCCGGGCTATGGTTATGCCAAGGTGCCGGAGGCGATAAAGCGGCGCTGGCAGCAGACCATGGAGCAATACCTGTCGAGCCGCCAGTCGCTACGGGGGCTGATCCTGTTGATGGATGTGCGCCACCCGCTCAAGGAGATCGATCAGCAGTTATTGAGCTGGTGCTGGGAGGTGGGCATGCCGGTGCATATCCTGCTGACCAAGGCGGACAAACTGAAGCGCGGCGCGGCACAGAATGCCCTGTTGCAGGTGCAGCGGGAACTGGCCGCCCACTCGCCGGACGGCCTCAGCAGCGTGCAGCTGTTCTCCTCGACCAAGGGCACCGGGCTGGATGAGGTTTATAAGGTGCTGGACACGTGGCTGGGGTAGCTGGGTGTTTCGGGCGGGCAAAAAAAACCCCGGTAGACCAGTAAAAATTAAGGGGTAGGTCATACCGGGGCCAAAATATCCGACGTTGGGGACGCCGGATGTATGTGCCCGTCAGGGAGGGAGACGGGGAGCAGGCATCGCACCTGCTCAGTTTATAAGAGGGGGCAACGGCCGAAAAAGTTTCATCCCTGAGGAAATTTTTTTGGCGGGCGTGTTTGGAATTAATGGGCCTCGTCCCAATTGCTGCCGGTACCGATATCCACCACCAGGGGCACCTTGAGTTCGGCCACCCCCACCATCAGGCGGTTGATCTCGGCCCGGGCCGCCTCGACCTGCCCGTCTCGGATCTCAAACACTAGCTCATCGTGCACCTGCATGATCAGTTTGATATCCAGTCCGGCGGTGTCTATCCATTGCGCCACGGCGATCATCGCGCGCTTGATGATGTCCGCAGCGGTGCCCTGCATGGGGGCGTTGATGGCGGTGCGCTCGGCATACTGGCGGCGCTGGCCGTTGCGGTGATTGATTTCCGGCAGGTACAGACGCCGGCCGAATACCGTCTCCACGTAACCCAGTTCACGGGCGCTTTCGCGGGTGCTGTCCATAAAATTTTGCACACCGGGGTAACGCTCGAAATAGAGGTCGATGTATTTTTGGGCATCGCCGCGAGGAATACCCAGCTGGCGCGCCAGGCCAAAGGCCGACATCCCGTAGATCAGGCCGAAGTTGATGGCCTTGGCGCTGCGGCGCTGCTCGGTGTCGACCTCCTCCAGCGGCAGGCCGAACACCTCGGCGGCGGTGGCGCGGTGGATGTCCTCCCCGGCGGAGAAGGCCTGCAGCAGACTGGGGTCGTCCGACAGGTGGGCCATGATCCGCAGCTCGATCTGTGAGTAGTCGGCGGCGAGGATGGTGTGGCCGGGCGGCGCGATAAAGGCCTGGCGGATACGACGGCCCTCGGCGCTGCGAATGGGGATGTTTTGCAGGTTGGGGTCGGAGGACGACAGGCGCCCGGTGCTGGCCACCGCCTGATGATAGGAGGTGTGGACGCGGCCGGTCACGGGGTTGATGCGTTGCGGCAGCTTGTCGGTATAGGTGGACTTGAGCTTGCTCATGCCCCGGTGTTCCAGCAGCAGTCTGGGCAGGGGGAAATCCAGCGCCAGCTCCGCCAGCACCTCCTCGGCGGTGGACGGCGCACCCTTGGGGGTCTTTTTCAGCACCGGCAGGCCGAGCCGGTCAAACAGGATGGCCTGGATCTGCTTGGGCGAGGCGAGATTGAATTCCTCCCCCGCGACCGCATAGGCCTCATCTTGGATCTCCCGCAGACGCTGTTCCAGCTCTCGGCTCTGCGCGGTGAGCAGGGCGGCGTCGATCAGCACACCGTTGCGTTCGATGCGCGACAGCACCGTCAGCAGGGGTATCTCGATGTCGCGAAACAGCGCGGCGAGGCGGGGTTCGGCGGCCAGTTTCGGCCACAGCGCCTGATGCAGCTGCAGGGTCACGTCGGCGTCTTCGGCCGCATAGGGGCCGGCGGCGCTGATCGGCACCTGGTCGAAGCTCACCTGTTTGGCGCCCTTCCCCGCCACGTCTTCATAGTGGATGGTGTTGCGGTGCAGGTATTTGACCGCCAGCGAATCCATGTCGTGCCGGGTGGCGGTGCTGTCGAGCACGTAGGACTCCAGCATGGTGTCGAAGGCGACGCCGCGCAGGGTGATACCCCGATCGTTCGCTGCAGTGGTGGCATTGGCCAGCACGCTCATGTCGTATTTGAGGTTCTGTCCGAGTTTGGCCTTGGTGGCGTCCTCCAGCAGGGGGCGCAGCCTTTCCAGCACCCAGTCGCGGTCGAGCTGGGCGCCCTGCCCGGCATCCTCCAGACTGACCTGATGGGCAACGGGCACATAGGCCGCCTCCCCTGCCCTCACCGCGAACGAGACGCCGACGATCTTCGCCTGCATGTAGTCCAGGCTGGTGGTCTCGGTATCGAAGGCGAACAGCTCGGCCTGGCGGAGCCTTTCCAGCCAGGTGTCGAAGGCGGCCTCGTCCTGGATGATCTCGTAGTGGGCCTCGGGCGGCGTGGCGCCCTGCCCTGCGGTGCTTTCTGCAGCAGGCGCCGCGCTACTGTCGGCATGGGTCGGCGTCCCCGTCGCCGTGGGCAACAGTTCGGACAACCAGGTGCGGAACTCCAGCTCGGCAAACAGCTTTTTTAATTGTTCGGTATCGGCCGGTTTTGGGGTGAGCTCGGTGGGGCCGAACGCCAGCGGCACGTCACAGCGGATGGTCGCCAGCTGGTGCGACAGCGGCAGCTGTGCCAGCGCCGCACGCAGGTTCTCCCCCACCTTGCCCTTGATCTCGTCGGCGTGAGCGATGACACCGTCCAGGGAGCCGTACTGGTCGAGCCACTTGACCGCCGTCTTGGGCCCGACCTTGGGTACGCCGGGGATGTTGTCGACGCTATCGCCGATCAGGGTGAGGTAGTCGATGATGCGTTCAGGCGGGATGCCAAACTTCTCCACCACCCCCTGCGGATCGAGGGTGGTGTTGTCCATGGTGTTCATCAGGGTGACGTGTTGATTGACCAGCTGCGCCATGTCCTTGTCGCCGGTGGAGATGATGCAGTCCATGCCCTGCTCGGTGGCCTGGCGGGCCAGGGTGCCGATGACGTCATCAGCCTCCACCCCGTCGATCACCAGCAGCGGCAGGCCCATGGCCTCGACGATGGCGTGCAACGGCGGTATCTGCTTGCGCAACTCATCCGGCATGGGGGGGCGGTGGGCCTTGTATTCGGGGTAGAGCTCGTCACGAAAGGTCTTGCCCTTGGCGTCGAACACCACCACCACTGGCACGCCGGGGAATTCCCGCAGCATGCGCCGCAGCATATTGGTCACCCCATACACGGCACCGGTGTTGTGGCCGCTGGAAGTGGTGAGCGAGGGCATGGCGTGAAAGGCGCGGTAGAGATAAGAGGAGCCGTCGACGAGTATCAGTTGCGCGCTGGGTTTCATGTTGCCATCAGTGTTGATTGGGTCCGGATTGGATTAGAATGAGATATGGGCCGCCGGCGATTATCGGCTGTTTTGCGCCATGGCACCATCTATTTACCTTTTTGAGGCTGACGCTTATGCGATCACGTAGTCTGATTTTCCGCCTGTCCCTGACGGGGCTGTTCTTGCTGGCGCTGCCCGCCCAGGCCCAGGAGGCCGAGCCCTCCGGGGAGATCATTATTCAGGGAGAGGGGACGGGTATCGTTGAGGAAAAGCGCGTCAACGGCAAGCTCTACGCCATCAAGGTGACGCCCAAAAAGGGGCCCTCCTACTATCTGGTGGACAGCGATGGAGACGGCGACCTGGAAACCCGCAGGAATGATACCGATTCGGATCTGCTGATCCCCGCCTGGGTGATCAAGCAGTGGTAGCGGCAGGGAATTTATAGAAAATCAACAGGTGATTTAGGGATATTTTGCGTCAAGGATCCACCCTATCGGCCTGCCAATATTCCCTGGTTATCCTCAGGATAACCCCCCCATCGGCGCAGAAGTGCGCAAGCACAGCCAGGCTGAACCTGCGCTGAACTTGACAGCAGCCGGTGCGAATGGCATAAAAACCGCCCTACGGTACACGACAGCGCCAAAGAGGGTCGTCGGTACCGGAATAAGGGGAACGGCGGCCGGCCCAGATATTGAGTCCCGCACGTGATATTAAAGGATTAATGGGGGAGGAGATGACGGTTTTTTCGGGCAGGAAGTCATGCCTGCAGATCGCGTTATTTATAATCCATTAGTAGTTGATAAGTCTAAATCTCAAGGGGAAATCCAAATGAAAGTTTCAAAATGGTTGATGGTACCTGTAGCTGCGGCTGCGCTGTTTGTTTCTGCCCAGGCATCGGCTGACCTGGCCCTGGCCAAGAAAAGCGGCTGCCTGGCCTGCCACAGCGTTGAAAAGAAAATTGTCGGCCCAGCCTGGAAAGACGTGGCTGCCAAATACAAGGGTGACGCCGGCGCCAAAGCAGCCCTGGTCGCTAAAGTGAGCAAGGGTGGCAAGGGCAACTGGACCGCAGTGACCGGTGGCGCTCCGATGCCTCCTTACTCACCTCGCGTGTCGGATGCCGACATCGCCACACTGGTCGATTTCGTGCTGGGCCTCTAATCCAGAGACCCGTCGAAAGACCCAGAAAGGCCGGCACACTGTGCCGGCCTTTTTTATGCCCGATTACTTCCGGTGAGACCCCTTATACACAGTATCCCGCAGCCGGCCGGCTTTTCGGCTGATGTCGGCAAAATATTGGCGGCAGAAACACAATTTTTTGCTAAGTGTTTGTTTTATTAGGCCTAAAATAGGCGTCTGATTTATGACCATTTTAAGACAACGCCACTGATTACCGGCATGCCAGCCGGATTTCCCGATGTTATACACAAAGTTATCCACAGGATTTGTGGATAAGGGAACATCTCCTTTTGCCGGCGGGCGCTTATCGCGTCAAAGCTAGAAATGTTCTTAAGTATGTTGGCTAAGATGATAAATAAGAAAGGGCTAATATGTAGAGAGACTGTCCACCTTTGGCGCCGGGGGAGGATGTCGGTATATTGCGGCATAGGCTGGTGAAAGGGCGTGGGTGTAGGGACAGTTGAGGGGTGAAGATGCCGGATTGGGGACAGATTTCCGCGCAGTTGCAGGCCGCGACAGGGGTGTCGTTGGCGGAGGCCAGTGCACGGCCGGTGGGGGGTGGCTGCATCAGTTCCGCCTTTGTGCTGGACGGTGCGGACGGTGCGGACGGTGCGGGACGCTATTTTGTCAAAACCCACCGGCCGTCGGCGGTGGCGATGTTCGAGGCCGAGCGGGACGGGCTGGTGGAGCTGGCCGTGGGCGACCACCTGCGGGTGCCGAGGCCGCTGCACTGCGGCCTGAGCAGGGAGCATGCCTTTCTGGTGCTGGAGTATGTGCCGCTGCAGGCACAAGGTGACCAGCGCCTGCTGGGGGAGGGTCTGGCTGCCCTGCATCGTACGGCGGCCTCCACAGGGGCGGGTGAACCGGGTCGCTTCGGCTGGCACCGGGACAACACCATTGGCGCCACGCCGCAGCGCAACGACTGGTCGAATGACTGGGTACAGTTTTGGGCCGAACAGCGTCTGGGCTATCAGCTGCAGCTGGCGGCCACCAACGGGGCGGGTCTGGCCTTTGTGCGGCGCGTGGAAAGATTACAGGCGGGCCTGGCGGCCTTTTTCAGCGACTATCAGCCGCTGGCCTCGCGGCTGCATGGCGATCTGTGGTCCGGTAACTACGCCTTTGACGGGGAGGGCCGCCCGGTGATCTTTGACCCGGCGGTGTATTTCGGCGATCGCGAGACCGATCTGGCGATGACCGAGCTGTTTGGCGGCTTCTCCCGCGAATTTTATGCGGCCTATGGGGCGGCCTGGCCGCTTGACGCCGGTTATGCCACACGTAAGACCCTCTACAACCTCTATCACATCCTGAATCACTATAATCTGTTTGGCGGTGGCTACCTGGCGCAGGCGCAGGGGATGGTGGATCGGCTGCTGGCGGAGTGCTGAAGGGGCGCAAATGCGGGCGCCATGGCCGCGGCGGTCGGTGGTGGATGGCGCACGCACGATGGCGATAGTGCGGCAATAGTGCAGCGGCGGGCGACGGCCTGTAAACTAGCGTTTTAGCCGCCGTGGTCAGTTGAGTCCCATGCCCGTTACCCTTATTCACAGCAGTACCCTGGACGCCGAACAGGCGCAACATATCACCCGGACCCTGGGCGCCGAGCCCCGGTCCTACGGCGGCCATTTTCGCCTGCAGCACCCTGTCGCCCGCCGCGAGGACGTGCAACACCTGCGCAAGGTCTGCGGCGTGGACATCAATACCCTGCCGGAGGGGTTTGAGGCGGGCGCGGTGCGGCTGTTGATCACGGACATGGATTCCACCCTCATCAACATCGAGTGTGTGGACGAGATCGCCGATTTTGTCGGCTGCAAGCCGCAGGTCGCCGCCATCACCGAGGCGGCCATGCGCGGAGAACTGGACTTCGCCGCCTCGCTGCGCAAGCGGGTGGCCCTGCTCAAGGGGCTGGAGGTGACGGCCCTGCAACGGGTCTATGATGAACGCCTGCGGCTCAACCCCGGCGCGGAGGCGCTACTGGACGGGCTCAGGCAACGCCAGATCCGGGTGGCCCTGGTGTCCGGCGGCTTCACCTTTTTTACCGAGCGCCTCAAGCGGCGCCTGGGTCTGGACTACACACTGGCCAATGTGCTGGCCGAGGAGGATGGCCGGTTGCAGGGGCATGTCGAAGGTGACATCGTCGGGGCCGAGGCCAAGGCGGCGTATCTGCAGCAGCTGTGTGCCGAATTGCAGATCACGCCCCGGCAGGTGATCGCCATGGGCGATGGCGCCAACGATCTGCAGATGCTGGGCATCGCCGGGCTGGGGGTGGCCTATCATGCCAAGCCGGCGGTGCGGGCGCAGGCCGATGTGGCCTTTCAGTATCGTGGGCTGGAGGCGGTGCTGGATTTTTTGGCATAGTTTGGCGTAGGCAGATTACAGGGGATGTTGCGGAAGAGGGTGGCCAGACGCGAAAACAATTTTGAAACGCATTATTACAACAATGTGCAAAACAATTCTAAACAACGGTGCGGTGAACACGATGCAGGACAGGTCTAACGGTAAAACCCTGGTCGCCCTGGTGATAGTGTGTATGGGGCTCACGGCGCCGGCCGCGATGGCGATGCCGTTTGGTGTGTTTGATGCCCGCAGCATGGCGATGGGCGGGGTGGGGGTCGCCACCGGCGCACGCTATGCGGTGTTCAATAATCCGGCCCTGCTGACCACCGCGGACGAGATTCACGAGTGGTTCCTGCTCGCGCCGACCGTGAGCCAGCAGATTGGCGACCCCGGCGAGGTGGAGGACGAACTGGCCGCCTTTCAGCAGGCCGCCGAGGTGCTGGATGGCGCCAATAATCCGGCCAACCAGGCCGCCGTACAGTCACACCTGACGGCGATGGACGGCGGCCTGTATCGCCGCGCGAGCAGCGCGGCCGGCATGCTGGCGATTCCCAGCCGCATCCTCAGCGGCGCGGCCTTTTTCAATGTCTACGAGGCCTCCACCGCGCAGCCGGTGATTGGCGGCGATGTTCTGACAGTGGATCCCGCCACCTATAACTCGGCACTGGCGCAACGCGGCTTTCGGATCACCGAAAACGGGGTCTCTGCGGCCAAGGTGCTCCAGGCAGAGCGGGGCTGGTTGCGCAATGTCGCGATCGGTTTTAACGCCAAATTTCTGCTGGTCGAGGCCTATGGCTATACCGAGCCGCTGCGTAGCGCCGACGTCGATATCGCGCGCAGTGGGCGCAAGACGGGCAGCCAGTTCACCTTTGACCTGGGCATTTTAAAGGAGGTCGGGGTGTGGAAATTTGCCCTGGTGGCCAAAAATATTGTGCCGGGCAACTATCAATACGGCGACAGCGGTGACGAATTCCGGATCGAACCGCAGCTGCGGGCCGGCTTCGCCTACAAGAGCCGCCACTCCGTGCTGGAGCTGAATCTGGATGTGCTGGAAAACGATCCGGTGGGTTTTGCCCTGCCCTCGCAGATCGCCGCCGTCGGCTGGGAATGGCAGACCTGGCGCTGGCTGGCCCTGCGGGCCGGTTACCAGCAAAACCTGACGGGTGACGAGGCCGCCTACGGTGCGTTGGGCCTGGGCGTCATTATAAGTGAAACGGTGCATCTCGATGTGGGCGGTTACAGCGGTGATGAGGGCGAGGGCCTGTCCGCCCAGCTGGG
>JAVVEP010000012.1:0-64586 GCA_032250735.1 Gammaproteobacteria bacterium | reverse complement strand
TATTTCGTTCGGCGCAATGCCCTTCGGTTATTGCGCCCTACCGGCTGCGTATCGATGGGGGTACAGTGCGCTCTGCTGGGGAGGTAATTTTGCGGCCGCGGTAATGATTGCTCTCCGGCAATGAAAAAGGCCGCAGCGATACCTCGCTGCGGCCATTTTGCGGTTAGGCGGTTGCGGGCCTAGAAGCTGAGTTCCAGTCCCAGATTGACGATCGCGCCGCGGGGCACGGATTCGCCATCGATGGTGACCGTGTCCGGGCTGTAGGCTACGTCCAGGTTCACCGGGCCCAGGGTCAGGCCGCCGGTCAGGTATTTGACCTTGGTGCCGGCGAGGTTCTGGCGCAGGCCGGCCCGGATACCGGGCAGGAACCAGGTGTCGGTGGCATAGGCCGCGCTGATCGTGGCCCATTGGTAGTCATCGCCCAGCGCATCCGCCACTGCATTGGCGTCCATAGCGGCGGAGAGCACCCAGTTCTGGCTGGCGGTGTACAGCGCTGCCTCGAGCTGTAGCTGCCTTTCCATGGTGTAGCTGTTGGAGGAGATCAGTGCCGCACGCACCTCTGGGTCGGTAAAGTCGCCGAGGTTACTGAGCTGGCCAAATTCGAACTCCGGCTCATTGAGATTGGTGAGAGTGGCGCCGAGGCGGAAGTGTTCTTTGACGTACAGCACGCCCAGGTCCAGCCCCAGGCCGGTATCGGTGACGAAATCCTCATCCAGCGCATCATCGAAGGCCTGCTCGGCGTCATTCACCAGATCGCCCAGGCGGGTGACGGCGCGGGCCATGCCCACCGTGTAGTAGCGACCGCGCAGTCCGCCGTAGAGGGTGCCGCCGCCCAGCTCCATCACCGGCCGACTGTAGCCCAGGGCTAGTTCGGTGGTGCTGGCGCCACGGATCACCAGGCTGCTGTCGTTGTCGATGGTGTAGCCGGTGGGAGCACCACCGACGAAGGTGACAACAACGTCGTCGGTCAGATCGTCAGTGCCGGCGGCGGCAGCGGTCTCGTTGAAGACCACGGTGTCATGCAGCGCGGAGACCCGGGCAGCGACAGAGCCGTTGACGTCAAATACCAGGCTCCCGCCCAGGGCTTGATGGGCCACCACCAGCGGCATGATGGGCAGGTGGGCCGAGGCGAACAGCTTGGCGTAACCGTCAGCCTCCACCTCAGCGAGCACGCCATTGAGGCTATCGATACTGTTGGCGAGATTGGCTGCCGCCTCGGTCGGCGTACCGCCAGTTACGGATTGCGTCGACTGGAAGGCCTCGGTCTCGGTATCGATGCGTTCATACAGATCGTCCACCTTGCCGAATTCAAAGCCGGCGCCGACCGAACCCAGGATACCAAAGCGGTACTGGTTGCCGTTTTTGGTCAGCGCCGCGGCGCCGGCGGCCGGGTTGGTGATGTCCGACATAATCGTCTGGCCATTGCTCACCGCACCATAGGTGAGGTTGGGGCCCGGCGGATGGTACAGCGGCGTTGCCTGGGCCAGGGCCATGGCCGTGGTTAGGGTGGTGGCAGTCATGAGTCGTTTCATTGGGGTCTCCGTTTTGTGTTTTTATGGGTGACGATCCTGTCTCGTCGGTGGCCTGCGCAGCACCACAGCGGGAGGGTTTGTCTGAATTAGTTGCCTGCATTGATCGGCCGGCGGCGGCCGTTTCTTTAACCCCACGGATTTGATGGGCGGGCGCAGCTTTCGCTCAATGGCAGCCGACCCCTGCCGATAGAGTACCTGAATCCATGGAGAAGTTATGTCGACACTTGATCAGCCGCAAAAGGCCACCACCCGCCTGAGCCACGAGCAGAGCCTGGCGATGGTGCGCGATCGTCTGCAGGAGAAGGGCGACATGCCCATCTTCAGCGCCACGGTGAATCGCATCAATCTGGTGGGTTCCGATCCCGATGCCGATGCCATGGCCCTGTCGGTGGAGATCCTCAAGGACGCCAATCTGACCTCGAAGGTGCTCAAGCTCGCCAACTCGCCGCTCTATAACCGGGGCCAGGGAAAGATCGGCAGCTTGTCACGGGCGGTGGTGGTGCTGGGTTTTGGCACGGTAAAGAGCGCCGTGCTGACCCTCAAACTGATTGACAGCTTCCAGCGCGAGTTCCCCGGCATCGACATGACCGGCATGCTGGTGAATGCCTTTCTGACTGGCGGTTTTCTGCGCGGCATCTCGGCGAAGTGTGGCATCAAGGACATCGAGCAGGTGTACATCTGCGGCCTGCTGCACAATCTGGGTCAGATCGTCGTGGCCTACACCCTGCCGGAATATTTTCGAGAAATCGCGGCGCTGCAACGGACGGAAGTCCTGCCGCGTGAACAGGCAGAGATCCAGGTCCTCGGCACCAGCCTGCAGCAGCTGGGCCAGGATGTGCTCCGGGACTGGGACTTTCCCAAAAACATGGTGGACACGCTGGATGAACACAAGGCGAAAAACCTGACGCGGATTCGCAACCAGACCGAGCTGACCGGCGCCCTGGCATCGCTCTCCAACCAGACCATGGAACTGCTGTACGCCGAGAACCCCGGCACCCAAAAGACCCTCGCCGAACTGAAGCACGACATGTCCATGGTGTCGGGCATCAGGAAAGAGGAGGTCGGCGCGGCGCTGGAGGAATCCTTCCGGCAGAGTTGCGAGCTGGCGAAGGACTACGGGCTGAGCAAAACCCACCTCACGCCGCGGATGCGCGGTGATGCGGATCAGGATCTCGAAAAGATGGCGCGGCAGTTTTCCTATTACGCCAGCAGCGAGATAAAGGTCGTGCCGGCCGACAACGAGGCAGTGCCCGCCGCGACAGGCGCGCCGGGCGAAAAAATTCCGGGGTCGAGCGCCGCCGGTGATCAACCCGCGACAATGTCGGCAGCCAAACCCGGTGACCCCCATTTGTTGTTAGGCATCCTGTTTGAGGTGACCACCCTGATGACCCAGAAGGCGCACTTCAACAGCATCCTGGAAAAGGTGCTGGAGGGCATCCACCGCGGGGTGGGTTTTGATCGCGCCGTGCTGTGCCTGCTGAATCCAAAACACACGGCCTATGCGGCGCGGATGCTGGCCGGCGACAATACCGAGGCGCTGGAGACCTATCTTTCGTTTGAGGTCGATGAGCAAAGGGATCTGTTCTCGAAGATCATCATGCAGGGTGGCGAGCTGCTGGTGAGCGATATCGAGCAGGGTGACTGGCATGCGCAGCTGCCGAAGGATTTTCAGCAGAAGACCGGCGCCAATGGCTTTATCCTCGGCGCCCTGCGCTCAAGAAACCGGCCACTGGGAGTGTTTTATGCTGACAAGGCGCTGACCGGTGCACGCATCACCCCCGAGGATCAGCGCAGTTTTAGTCAGCTGGTGGCGCAGGCGCAGCTGGCATTGCAGATACGTTGATAGCGCCTTTTGCCGCCCCCTTCCCGCCTTTCAAACACAAAGTAAAAACATTCCTGCATTGAGCCGCCCCCGTGGGCCGTTTAGAATGGCCGCTCATGTAGAGAGCCGTTATAAAGAGCCGGAGCGCCGCCCGTTTTGCAGTACCTCACCCCTGTCATCGATCTGCTGGAGAAATTCGCCGAGGCGACTGGACGCGCCGTGTCGTGGCTGGTGCTGGGGATGGTGCTGCTGATCGCCTACGATGTGGCCATGCGTTACCTGTTCCAGGTCGGCTCGGTCGGTCTGCAGGAGCTGGAGTGGCACCTGTTTGCGCTGATCTTTCTGCTCGGCGCCGCTTATACCTTCAAACACGACGACCACGTGCGGGTAGATATCTTTTATCGCCATCGCCGCCTGAGCGATCGCCATCGGGCCTGGATCGATCTGTTGGGCGGGCTGTTTTTTCTGCTGCCGTTCTGCCTGCTGATTATCGTTAGCTCACTAACGTTTGTAGAAAATGCCTACGTCATCGGCGAGGGTTCGCCGGATCCCGGCGGCCTGCGCTATCGCTTCCTGCTCAAGGCGGCGATCCCCCTGAGTTTTTCCCTGTTGCTGCTACAGGGCATGGCGCACATGCTGCGCAGCCTGCGCACCCTGCTGGTGAGAACGGCAAACCCCGACAACGGACCGGCCGCCTGATGGCGGTGTGGGCGCTGGTGATGCTGGCGGTGGCGGTCGCCCTGCTGCTGATCGGCTACCCGGTGGCCTTTACCCTGGGGGCGGTGGCGCTGTTGTTTGGCGGCATCGCCCTGGGGCTGGATTTTTTCACCCTGCTGCCACTGCGCATCTGGGGGGTGATGACTAATTTCACCCTGATCGCCGTGCCGCTATTCGTGTTCATGGGCATTGTGCTGGAGAAGTCCGGCATCGCCGAGGCCCTGCTGGAGACCATGACCCGGCTGTTCGGTCGCGTGCGCGGCGGCATGGCGGTGTCCATTGTGCTGGTCGGTGCGCTGCTGGCCGCCACCACCGGCGTGGTGGGCGCGACGGTGGTCACCATGGCGGTGATCGCCCTGCCGGTAATGCTGCGCCATGGCTATCGGCCGGAGCTGGCTACCGGCACCATCGCCGCCGCGGGCACCCTGGGGCAGATCATCCCCCCGAGTATTATTCTGGTGTTGCTGGGGGACGTGATGGGCGTACCGGTGGGCCGCCTGTTTATGGCGGCGGTGACGCCGGGGCTGCTGCTTATCGCGCTGTTTATTCTGTATGTGCTGGTGCGCGCCAAGCTCAGACCGCTGGAGGCACCGGCGCTGCCGATTGACGATGATGTTGGTGCACTTTGGCCGCAGATTTTCAAAGGCCTGATCCCGCCGTTGTTGCTGGTGTTCGCGGTGCTGGGCTCGATCTTTTTTGGCATCGCCTCGCCCACCGAATCCGCCGCCGTGGGCGCGCTGGGTGCGCTGTTGCTGGCCGCTACTCATAAAAAACTCAATCTTGCCAATCTGCGCGAGGCCATGCGCTCCACCACCCGCATGACCTCCATGGTGTTCATGATCCTGATCGGCGCCACCGCCTTTGGCCTGGTGTTTCGTGGCATGGGCGGCGACGAGCTGGTCAAGCAGCTGATGACTGGCCTGCCCGGCGGGGCATGGGGTTTTCTGCTGGTGAGCATGCTGGTGATCTTCGTGCTGGGCTTCTTCCTCGACTTCATCGAGATCAGTTTCATCGTGGTGCCCATCCTCGCGCCCATCGCCGCCTTCCTGGGCGTGGACATGCTGTGGTTCGCGGTGCTCATCGCGTTGAATCTGCAGACCTCCTTCCTCACCCCGCCGTTCGGCTTTTCGCTGTTCTACCTCAAGGCCGCCGCCCCGCCGACGATCCGCATGCCGCAGATCTACCGCGGCATTGTGCCCTTTGTGATTATCCAGCTGGTGGCCCTGCTGCTGGTCGCCCTATTCCCGCAGCTCACCCTGTGGCTGCCGGATATGATGGATGCGTTGCAGGGATATTGAGCGGTTTGGCGAGGTGATTTTTTACTAATCGGCGTTAGAAGCGGTGAATCAGCAAAAATGGTGATCTGGCCTGGTGAGTACAGGAGGCGTTTATCTGAAGAAGGGAATTGTCGATAAGCTAAATTTATTCAAGGAACGAAAAGAATAGCCGATAAATACAAGTTGTTTGTATAACCTAAAGAAGTACAATTGTGCTTCTTTTCATTTTCTTAAACACAAGAGCACCAAATTATATTTTTAATTTTGTAAGAATTGCCTTACAAATAATGTAGGCGTTTACGAACCCCCTAGGTATGATGGTAAGAATTAGAAAAAATATACCCAGCTAATTAAATAAGGCATTGCTTCATGACTAAATACTTGACGATTCTTCTTCTTTTATCCCTGGTTGCATGTTCTACAGCAACTATTGAAACGGTCAACAAACCTGATCCTGGGCCTCAAGTAAGCAAAACGATCGTGCCTGAATCCTTTAAAGGGTTGAAGCGTAAGGTGGCGATTGCAAGATTCAGCAATGAAACTAAACATGGGAATAGTTTTTTACTGGATGAAAATAACGACAAGATTGGAAAACAGGCCATGGATATTCTCTCCGCACGCCTGACACAGACAGGCAAGTTCCTGATGTTTGAGCGCGCTGATCTTGGCAAAATAAAGACCGAGCAAAACATCGCCAAGGTCAACGCAGAAGTTATCGGGGCAGATTATCTCATTATCGGATCAGTCTCTGAGTTTGGTCGTAAGGCAACGAGTGAAGTCGGCGTGTTTTCACGTAACCTGAAACAGGAAGCTAATGCCACAGTCAATGTCAGATTGGTGGATGTCACTACCGGCCAGATAGTTTTCTCACAAGAAGGCAGCGGATCTTCAATGTCTGAGGCGAATCGGGTTTTTGGTGTGGGTGAGCGTGCGGGATATGATGCCTCAATAGACGACAAAGCCTTGTCTGCTGCTATTTCCAAATTAGTCAGCAACCTGGTTGAAAACCTGATGGACAAGCCATGGGCGGCCTACATTCTCGATCAGCAAGACGGGCAGGTGATTATATCGGGGGGTAAGGCGCAAGGTTTGAATGTCGGTGATGAATTGAAAGTGATGAAAATGGGCCGTAAAGTCAAAAATCCTCAGACAGGCATGATGATAGAACTGCCACGAAGTGAGGCCGCTAAGCTGACCATCGCCGCCTTTTCCGGTGAAGGCAATAATGAAATCTCAATATGTACGGTAACTAGCGGCACTTTGAAAGGGCTGACCATTAAAGATCTGGTGGTTCAGGAAATCTAATCGAGGAATTTATGAAAAAACTAATTGTATTGATCAGCATCATGCTCATGCTGGCACTTAGCGCCTGCGGCTCTTTTGAGCAAACCACACAGGTTTCAGATAAGGCCTACTTGCTGATTATTGGTGAACCTGCAGGTAATGTAGTGACCATAGATGATGGCAAGCCACTTGAATTGGAAAAAGATACCGTCTCATTCGATATAAATGGGCAAACTGCCACCAAGATTGAAATTTCCATTGGCAACCATTCTGTAAAAATTACCAAAAATGGTGAGTTAAAGGCTCATCGTAAATTCTATGTATCTAACGGCAATAGCTTTGAGGTGAGATTGTGAATAAAAGACTATTCGTAGCATTAATGGGCGTTCTCTGGTTGTCTGGTTGTGCAACCATGAATGTCAGTCAATCTGGTCTTTACTGGGGAAAGTATTCACACACCCTGTATGAGCTGAAAAAAAATCCAGGAGCGGAGGCTCGCGCTAAACATATTGCCGAAATCAATGAAGTGATTGCGAAATCAAAGGAAATGAATCTTCGAGTTCCACCAGGTCTATATGCTGAAATGGGCATGTATTCCTTGGAAGACGGCAAGCAAAAGGAAGCAAACCAATATTTCAACCTGGAGCTGAGCGTTTATCCAGAATCTAAGGCCATGGTTAATCAAATTCTTAAAAAGAGCTGATTCATTCAAAAAAGGTAAAGCTGATTATGAGAGCATTTATAGTAAGCATGTTGTGTTTCGCCCTGCTGGTGCTTTCCGGTTGCGCGGTCAACAATCGGATACCGAAGGGTGATGTGTACCCTGAAATGTACCTAGAAATGCCCAAAACGGTAATGGTATTGCCAGCTGTTAATCACAGTACGGCGGCTGATGCCCCAAATCTATATTCCTCAACTATTGCGCAGCCATTAGCGAATTCCGGCTTTTATGTATTATCCACAGAAATTACTCAAAAGTTTTTGCGTAATGAAGGCCTTAGTACAGGCGATCAAATGTTATCCATCCCCCCGCAGAAGTTTTCAAAAATATTTGGAGCCGATGCAGTCCTTTATGTGACTATTGATCGCTGGGATACAAATTATTACGTAATCGGCGGTAACGTCAAAGTGGGTATTAGCTACAAACTCAAATCCACCAAAACTGGCGCCGAAATATGGTCTTATGCCAATGAGCTGGTGATGGATACCAGTGGCGATAGTAATAATGGAGGGGGTCTTCTCGGTGCGTTGATTGCTACAGCAATTAAAACCTCTACTCAGGACTACGTCCCCATAGCACGCAATGTGAACTACATCGCACTGAATAATATTCCCTATGGCGGATACCACAACCTTCATGGCAAGGACAGCAAACAAATGATTGTGCCGCCTGCAAATTCTACCGTCGCACAACCGTAATTTTGTTGAATACAACGAAAATTAATAATGAAAAACAACCTCATCAGCATTCTTTTTCTTGTTCTCCTGTCAGCTCAAGCTTCGGTCCAGGCGGCAAAGTTTAACTACAATAAAATATCGCTCGGATATGCGGATTTTACAGTGGAGATGATCGGGATTAGCGATGATTTGAAGGCCGATGGATATGATTTAACAGCTTCCTTTGATGCTAATAAGCAATTTGCCGTGACTTTTGGAATCGCGAATGCAGCCGGCGACGTGAATATTTCCGGTAGCAAAGTAGGATTGGATGTAGATGCCAAAATGCTGGGCATCCTTTTTCACGCACCTGTTTCCCAGAAAACTGATGTTTTACTTGGTGCTGCATTACTTCTGGGTGAGGTAAAGGCAAAGGTTGGTGGTTTTCCTGCCACCAAGAATGATAAAGACGGGCAATTAGTATCGATAGGTGTTCGCACGATGTTGAGTGACAAGCTGGAGCTGAATGTCGGTGCTGATCAGTCCTTTTTTGACGGCGAAACTGATACAGGTTTGAATTTGGGTGTCGAGGGTTATATGTCTAAGCATGTCTCCCTTGGATTACATTTCTCATCCAGCGATGATTCGCAATCTACTATTTTTTCCGCGTCGAAATATTTTTAATCTTCCCTAGATGTCCGTCTATAAAATTATTTGATCAAAAAGAAAAGCGTCAGGTCTTACATTTAACATTCTCCAGGTCAAAATATGTTGAAGTCAGACCGCCAAGCAGTTTTTTAGCTTGTTGTACTTCTTCACTTTTCCTTCCGCACCACAAAAAAAGGCCTGCACTGGTTAAAAGTGCAGGCCTTTTTATATCGGTTAGATAACCGATTATCTAGTGATGATGACCATGTGGGCCGTGCACATGGCCGTGCTCCATTTCTTCGGCGGAGGCGTCGCGCACCTCGACGATCTTGACGTTGAAGTTGAGTTGCACGCCGGCCAGCGGATGGTTGCCGTCCACGGTGACGGTCTCGTCGGTGACCTCGACCACGGACACGGTGATGGTCTGGCCTTCGGGGCCTTCGGCGTGGAATTGCATGCCGGCTTCGATCTCGGTGTCTTCGGGGAACATCTCCCGGGGCACGCTTTCGAGGCGGGCGTCATCACGCACCCCGTAGGCCTCTTCCGGTTTCACGGTGACCTTGAGCTCGTCGCCGGTAGTCTTGCCGGTCAGGGCGTTCTCCAGGCCGGGAATGATGTTGCTGGCGCCGTGCAGGTACAGAAAGCTGCCGTCGTCGGACTTGTCGATAACGGTGCCGGCGTCATCGGTGAGTGTGTAATGCAGGGTGACTACCTTGTTTTCGGCAATGGTCATGTGAATCCTCTTTGATTGATGGAAGGTGTGTTTTGGGTGTGTGATTTTCGGACTAGGGTTTACGGGCCGTGGCGTAGGCGGACTCGGACAGGGTGTTCCAGCTGTCGTTGTTGTCGGAGAAGGCCTGGTAGGCCTGGTAGATGCGCCGGAAATCGGCATCTTTCTCGGCCTCTTCCTCCAGCACCACCTTCGACAGGCTGCGCAGTTCGCCAATCACCTCGTCCGGAAATGGGTAAATCTGTACATGGTGGTCGTTTTTGAGTTTTGCAAGGGCGGCAAGATTCTTTGCCTCAAACTGCGCCAGCCACCAGGTGTTGGCGGCGGTGGAGGCCGTCTCGATGGCCTTTTGCAGGTCCGGGCTGAGGCTCGCCCAGGCCTCGGCGTTGACGGTCAGTTCCAGCACCGGGCCGGGTTCCTGCCAGCCGGGGTAGTAGTAGTATTTGGCGGCGCGATACAGCCCGAGGCGCTCGTCGTGGAAGGGGCCCACCCATTCCGTGGCGTCGATGGTGCCGCGATCCAGGGCGGTGTAGATCTCGCCGCCGGCCATCAACACCGGGGTACCGCCGGCCTTGGCAAACACCTTGCCGCCCAGGCCGGGGATGCGCATCTTCAGGCCCTTGAGGTCGGCGATGGTATCGACCTTTTTGTTGAACCAGCCGCCCATCTGCACGCCGGTGTTGCCCATGGGGAAGGGCACCAGGTTGTGGGGTTTGTACAGTTCACGCCACAGCTCCAGCCCGCCGCCGGCGTACAGCCAGGCATTCATGCCCTGGGCGTTCATGCCAAAGGGTACGGCGGTGAAAAACTGGGCGGCGGGGATCTTGCCCGCCCAGTAATAGGCCGCGCCGTGGCCCATCTCCACCGTGCCCTGCGACACGGCGTCGAAGGTCTGCAGCGGTGGCACCAGTTCGCCGCCGGCGTAGACCTTGATGTTGAGCTTGCCGTTGCTGAGGGTCTTCACCTCCTGCGCAAAACGCTCCACACCCTCCTGGAAGATGGGAAAGTTGGGCGGCCAGGTGGTGACCAGTTTCCAGTCATAGGTCTTGTCGGGCTCCGCGGCGGGCGCCGCCGTGGTGGGCTGGGGCGGCTGGTTGCAGGCGGTCAGTAGCAGCGCGATGAAAAGGCTCAGAATGGATAGAAGGTGTCGGGGCATGGTGCCGTCCTTTATATGATTTTTGCGGGGATATGACCGCTAGTGTGGTGTTTCATATAAAACGTGCATTTAGAAAGCCACTCAAGGCGCGAGTGCAAGGCGCAGACCGCCGGGAATGTCGGCTACCTTTCCAAGGTCTGCAACGCGGCAATCGCGCCTTGAGTGGCTTCCCGTAGGGCGAGATAGAATCCTTAGGGCCCACCTCAAGTCTATCTCGTCTAAGTGTGCGTTTTATATGAAACACCACACTAGTGCGCCGATTTAACCCCAGGTCGTGCAGGGGGGTCAAATAAACGTGTGGGTGCAGGGGTCTGGATTTGTGGCTCAGGCCGGTTGCAGGTTGGCGTATTCCATCATCAGCCACTTGCTGCCCAGGCCGTCGAAGTTAACCTGCACGCGGGCCTGGGCGCCCTGGCCCTCGAGGTTGAGCACCACGCCATCGCCAAACTTGGCGTGGATCACCCGCTGGCCGAGGCGCATGCCGTTGACGGACGGGTCCTGCACGGAGGAAAACCGCGCCGTGCCTTGCGCGGCATAGCTGACACTGCCCCCCAATCGCACCTCCTGCATCAGCTCGGCGGGGATCTCGCTGATGAAGCGTGAGCGATGCGGATAGGTTTCGTTGCCGTACAGCCGCCGGGTCTCGGCGTGGGTGAGGAACAGGCGCTGGCGGGCGCGGGTGATACCTACATAACAGAGGCGGCGCTCCTCGGCGAGGCGGCCCGGTTCCTCCAGCGACATCTGATGCGGGAACAGCCCCTCTTCCACCCCGGCCAGAAACACCTGCGGGAATTCGAGACCCTTGGCGGAGTGCAGGGTCATCAGCTGTGCGCCGTCCTGCGAGCCATCGGCCTGGTTGTCGCCAGCCTCCAGTGCGGCGTGAGACAGAAAGGCGGACAGTTCGTCCATCTCTTCTTCGTCTTCCGGGGTCTCGGCCTGCTCAAAGTACTTGGCGGCGTTGACCAGTTCCTCCAGGTTTTCCACCCGCGCCTGGCCCTTTTCGCCGCGTTCCTTTTTGTAATGCTCGAGCAGGGTGCTGTGGTGCAGGGTGTGTTCCATCTGCTCGTAAAGATCCATGCCGTCGGTATCGCTGGCCAGGCGGGTGATCAGTTCGAGAAAGGCGCCCAGCGCGGCGGTGGCCCGCGCCGGCAGCTGTTTTTGCTCGACCAGCGCCTCGGCCGCCGCCCACAGCGCGATGCTGTGCTGGCGGGCGTAATCGCGCGCGGCGCTGACGGTCTTGTCGCCGATGCCGCGGGTCGGTGTGTTGACCACCCGTTCAAAGGCCGCGTCATCGTGACAGTTGGCGATGAGCCGCAGATAGGCCAGGGCGTCCTTGATCTCGGCGCGCTCGAAAAAGCGCATGCCGCCGTACACGCGATACGGGATACCGGCCTGGATCAGCGCCTCTTCGATGACGCGGGACTGGGCGTTGGAGCGATACAGGATGGCGTTGTCCTTGTAGGGCTTGCCGTCATCCACCCAGTCCTGGATCTGGTCGGCGATGAAGCGGGCCTCGTCACGTTCGTTGAAGGCGGAATAGAGCTGGATGGCCTCGCCGTCTGCGTCGGCGGTCCACAGGTTTTTGCCGAGCCGGTCGTCGTTGTTGGCGATCAGCGCATTGGCGGCGTTGAGGATGTTGGCGGTGGAACGGTAGTTCTGTTCCAGTTTCACGGTGCGGGTGCCGGGAAAATCACGGGTGTATTGCTGGATGTTTTCGATTTTCGCGCCGCGCCAGCCGTAGATGGACTGGTCGTCGTCCCCCACCGCAAACACACGCGATTTGTTGCCGGCGAGGATGCGCACCCAGGCGTACTGGATGCTGTTGGTGTCCTGGAATTCGTCCACCAGGATGTGGCGGAAGCGTTCCTGGTAGTGCGCCAGCACGTGCGGATTCTTCAGCCACAGTTCGTGGGCGCGCAGCAGCAGCTCGGCGAAGTCCACCAGCCCGGAGCGCTGGCACATCTCCTCATAGGTCTGGTAGATGCGGATCATGGTCTTTTGGTAGGGATCACCGAAGTGCTCGATGTGCTCGGGGCGCTGGCCCTCGTCCTTGCGGGCGTTGATGAACCACTGCGATTGTTTGGCGGGCCACTGGGTGTCGTCGAGGTCGAGGCTGCGGATCACCCGCTTGATGGCGCGTTGCTGGTCCTCGCTGTCGAGAATCTGGAAGGTCTGCGGCAGGCCGGCGTCCTTCCAGTGGGTGCGCAGCAGGCGATGGGCCAGTGAGTGGAAGGTGCCGACCCACATGCCGCCGACCGGCAGCTGCAACAGGTCTTCGATGCGCCCGCGCATCTCGGCGGCGGCCTTGTTGGTGAAGGTCACCGCGAGGATGCCGTAGGGCGACAGGCCCTCGGTGGCGACCAGCCAGGCAATGCGGTGCACCAGCACGCGGGTCTTGCCGCTGCCGGCACCGGCCAGCACCAGTACGTGTTCGGGCGGGGCGCACACCGCCTCGCGCTGGGCCTCGTTGAGGTCATCGATAATGTGGGAAACGTCCATCCGGGTATTCTATCAGAACTGCCCGGTCGGATTCGGCGGTATGTGCCGGGCCAGGGTGTCAGGCGAGAGAAGGCAGGCGGTGGGTCGCCATGTGTGGGCCTACTCGATAGACATCTGCAGGTCGTCCATGATGGCGTCGATCCCGGCCTGGGCGCATTTTTCGTCGGTCTCGCCCGAGGGTGCACCGGAGACGCCGATGGCGCCGAAGATGGTGCCGCCGGCGGCAATGGGCAGACCGCCGCGGGCGATCAGCAGGCCGGGGGTCTTGGGTACGCCATAGCTGCCGCCGAAGCGACCTTCCAGGCTGCCGGTGGGCGAGTTAAACGACATCGCGGTGTAGGCCTTGTCGCGGCTGATGGCAATGGAGACGTCCATCGCCAGCACGTCGCGCAGGATCGCCTGCGGGTGGCCGCCACGGTCGATCACCGTCACCGTGATCTGCACGCCCTCCTTGCGGCAGGCGTCGATAGTGGCCTTGGTGGCCGTCAGCGCGGTATCCAGCGACATGCGCTTGATGTTGATCGTCACCGGTTGTTCCTCGGCCTGGCTGGTGGAGATTACGCCGGTGAGTAGTAGGGCCGGCAGCAAAAGGGATAACACCCGAAACGTTTTCATAAATGATCTCCTGTTGTTTTTTGTGAATGGTGGTGAGTTGTGTGACTGATCGTGTGCGCACGAGGATGTATTAATGATAGATGGCAATACGCACAAATAGTTCGCCGTCGGCGCCGCAGTGCAGGCGCCATGTGCGAGCCAGGGCATTACGATCGGCCAGGCCGGAACCATTTTTTCTGTATCGCCGACAGGTAGGCCTTGTCCCTGTCACTGACCTCACTGTTGCCGGTGACATAGGTGGAGAGCACGCTGTTGTACAGGGCCCCATCCTTCAGCATGGCGGCATTGATGGCCAGTGCACGGACGATGACCGGCCCCAGCTTTTGGTCGCCGAGCTGTTGCACGATGCGCTGGATGATCGGCCCGTTATCGGTGAAGCGGTTGTGGGCGACGTTATCCAGAAACTGGAAAAACAGCCGGGTCTTTTCCGGCGGGGTGCCGGCATCGACATGCTGGCGAAACTGGCCAACGACATCCAGTTTGTGCCACAGGTCGCGCAGGATGGGGGCGGGCATGGACTGATAGAGCATGGCCTCCAGTTGCCCCCAGTTGCTGCGCTGGTCGGCGTTGCGCAGCTGCAGGGCGAGCTGTCCGAGCAGCCGTTGATCCGGGCGATAGTTTGCATAATAGCGGTAACGCTCCTGCAGCATTTTCTGGAAATAGGCGGCTTCGGTGAGTTCCTGGTAGGAGACGATGCTGTTGGCCAGCGGATCAAACAGGTCGACGGTCTGGCGCAGATAAAACGCGCGCTCCGCGCCGGAGTCGATCAGCGGAATGTAATCGCTGTTTGGCTGGCTGTTCTCGGAGAGCAGGCGAAGGGTGTCGATCGAGGCGATGTAATTGCGGTTAGAGTAATAGCCGACGGGTTTGCGCATCTGCCGGAAATCCATGGCGATGGTTTCGCTGTCATAAAAGCGGGTGTATTTGTCGGCATTAAAATCCTGTTCGCTGGCCACCAGCAACACATCATTTTCCACGTACGGCGAGTGGTAGACCTTGACGTGGGGAAAGGCGGTATTAAGGGCGCTAATAATGGTTAGCATCAGCTCGCTGTTGAATTCCGGCAGATGCATCCATTGCACCAGAATGCCGCCGGGTTTCAGGTAGCGTTTGCTGTGGTGATAAAATTCCTTGCTGAACAGGCTGGATACGCCGCTGACCCATGGATTGGAGGGCTCGGAAATAATCACGTCATACTTTTTTTGCGTGGCGCTGAAATAGGTGCGGGCGTCGTCGATCACCAGCTTGACGCGCGGATCTTCATAGACCCGGCGATTCGCCGGCATGATGCGCCGCGCCAGGTTGACCATCTCCTGTTCGATCTCGATGAGATCCATCTGCTGTAGCAGCGGGTCGCCCAACATAAAGTGGGCGGTCATGCCGCTGCCCAGGCCGATGATCGCCGCCTCGTAGGGCTGGTCAAGCATCGACATGGGCAGGAAGGCGAGCGCCGCCTGGGTGTCCTCGCCCTTGGTGCCGCCCACCGAGGCATCGGTCTTGCCGTTGGTCTTGATGATCTTGATGCCGTCCACCTCGTGCAGGGAGATGGTGGCGGTTTTGCCGTCGCGTACGGTGACCTGCTCGTCGGGCATCACAAACGCGGTGCGGCGGAACCAGCCGGCGGCGATGATCTTGGGGTTGAGGCTGACAAACAGCAGCGGGGTGATCATCAGCAGCGCAACCACCACGGCGGCGGCCAGGGGGATGGGTGAGCCCAGCAGGCCCGGGCTGTGCCGGTGCGCGCGCCGGTACAGGGCCAGCAGGCTCAGGCCGATGCCAATGTCGATGAAGGCGCCGACGGCGATGGTCATCTTCAGCTGCAGCAGGGGCATCAGCACCAGTCCGGCAATGATCGCACCGAGGATCGCACCGATGGTGTTGAAGCCATATACCGCGCCGACGGTTTTTTCACTGCGCGTCACATTCATCAGGTAGAAGGTGATGATGGGCAGGGTCATGCCGGCGATGAAGGTGGTGGGGAACATCAGGAACAGGCTGAGGCCGTATTTGAGCAGCGAGAACAGCCAGTAACCCTGCTCGGTCTTGTCGAGGTAGTCCCGCGAGTGCTCCATGGTGCTGAAGGCGAATTCGTAGAAATAGATGCTGGTGAGGGCGAAGGCGCCCATCACCAGTTGCGCCACGGCCAGCAGGATGATTACGTGGCGGGTCTTTTGCAGCAGCTTCTTGGCCGCCAGTCCGCCGCAGGCGAGGCCCAGGACAAAGGCGGAGACCATGATGTCGAAGGAGTGGGTGCTGGCGCCGAGCAGCAGGCTCAGCAGGCGTATCCAGTCGATCTCGTAGACGAAGGAGGCGAAGCCGGTGAGCAGGCTCAGGCCGAGGAACAGGGTGGTGGAGAAGGCCAGCACCCCGGGGCCTTGCGCCTGTCCCGTCGGCGGCGCCTCCACCGCGCAGAAGCGTTCGCCCGGTCGAATCAGCTCAGCCTGCAGGGCCTTGCCGATGAAGAAAAAACCGAGGGCGATCAGGCCGTTGCCCAGCGCCGCCAGGTGCAGGGAGCCCTCGGTGCCCAGCCGGGGGATCAGCAGGTACGAGGCCAGCAGGATGCCCACCGCGGCGCCGATGGAATTGGTGAAGTAGAGCAGGGGAAAGGCGGCCTGGCCCCCGTCCCGGCTGACCCGGATCACCGCCACCCCCAGCAGCGGAAAGGTGGCGCCCAGCAGGATCGCCATGGGGGCGGTGATCGCTACCGCAATGAGGATCTTCAGCCCCTCGGCGGTGAAGGGGCCCAGGCCCGCCACAGTTTGATAGAAGCCCTGGGTGCTGAGGAGGTAGAGGTCGTGATAGAAAAGGCCGCCGACACCGATCAGCAGCTCGATGGCGGCGTAGGTCAGAAACGGATTCTTGATGACGCGGGTGTAGCGGGCGGCCAGCAGGGCGCCGATGCCCATGCCGCCCATGAAGATGCACAGGGTGAGGATCTGGCCGTAGGAGGAGTGGCCCAGAAAAAGCTTCAGATAGCGGGCCCAGATGCCCTCGTAAATCAGCGCGACGAAGCCGGACAGGGTGAACAGCAGGTAGATGGCCAGCAGCGGGAGCTTGCCGTTGTGGGAGTTATCGTGTGAGGTAACAGTGGTGCTGGAAGCTGACATGGTGGTGGCGGGCCTCGGGATTTGCTGGAATTTCTATTTTCTCCGCATCATACCCCATGGGGTGCCAGGGGCGCGTCATTAGGAAATGCAGGGCACATTTGTCCAGCGAAAGACTGATTTGGATCGGGCCTGTTATACATTGACCAGATATGCAGATAAATGTATTTTATGGCGCCCTGCCACATCAGGCAGGCGAAATAGCGCGCCTGAGCAGTCAATCAAGGCCGTCAATTCAAATGACGCGATGATAAATCGTGAGCCTATAAATATGAGGGAGAAAATAACAATGAAGAAAAGAGCGGTCATTATGTGTGCAATATCGGCGCTACTACCCGTGTGTGCCATTGCAAGCAGTAAGGGGGCGGATGCCCACGGTGAGGTCGCTGATCAAGTGGTTGCTAAGCAGCGTGACGCGCTTGCAGCAAACACGAAGGGCAAAGGTTTCGGGCCCCAGTCTCCGCGTGATATCGATTCAAGTAGGGGCAATAACGGACGCATCTTCAGAGCCGCGCCTGACTCTACAGGGATGAGCCTCTGTAATATCCATTTTCACAAAAACGCTGAACATAAGGGCGGTGAGTTTACCCAGTATGCGGGTAACGGCGATGGCCACGGTTACCAAAGTGGTTACAAGTATTCTGGAAAGCTGAGTGCTGCAGAGCTGGCGTCTGCCAGCGTCTGTCCGAGCGAACACGGTAGCCTTTCTGCTGGAGACACGATCGAAGTTCATTACGTGCACTCAACCGCGCAGGTTCAGCCGGGTCCAACCTTGGGTTCATGCCTGAGTGATGCAATTAATAATCCGCAGTTGCGTGTAGAGACTCAGGTATATGTATTGGTCAATGATAAAAGTGCTTTGGACTTTGGAAAATTGACTCAGCACGGCTTAAAGGATGGTTTGCATCAAGCATCGAATATTCCTGACAATACGGGCACGCCTGTTCAGTACGCTGGATCAACGACAGGACCTGGTTACAATGAAAAAGGCTCCCCTTTTCAGGTGACATGGAGCGTTCGCCCCAAGGTCGCTAAGGTTAACATTGAGACGGTAGGCGATTGGTGTAAAGGCAATGTTTTTAATGAAGATCATGCGCATGGTGTAAGAAACCTGGTAACCAATCCAGACCTTCTTTCAAAGTTCTAGCAATTGGTTGGCAGCTACACAGTACAGCTGCGGAACACCGGGGTGCGCTAGCCACAAAATAGCGCACACGGAGCTCAGAGCGAGCAGCCGCGCCTCACGAAAGTGGGCGCGGTTTTTTTGTGCCTGAATTTCGGCCGGTCGATCCCGATCGCCGCAGCTCAGGGGCATCGGCGGATAGTCGTCTGGCGAGATTACATTGGTGCCGCGCCGAGTTCAGGGGTTTCAGCGTCTTGCGGTGGCTCGAAGCGGCCGGTGGATTCAAATTTGATGAATTCATCAATATTGACGCGGCCGTCCTTATTGGTGTCAACCTTGGACCAGTTTTTATGCATGCCCTTGTAAGCCTTGGCTTCATCTTTGCTGATGTAGCCGTCGGCGTTGCGGTCGAGTCCGTCAAATGTCGGCGCGGCAGCCGTCGCCGCCATTACGCTGAGCGATAAACAGAATCCTGTGCTGACAATGCAGAGTGTTTTCATGACATGGCATCCTTGCGAGTTGGGGTGAGGGGCGCGAGAGGCGCGTTGAGAGGCAGGCGGGAAATTGCCGCTGCCCGTGCAGAGAAGTTAGCCCCGAAAGGCCGGTAGTCAAGGTGGGGGGAGGCTTGCAGTGCGAGAAGAATGGCGCGCCGACGTCTGGCCGGCTGGTGGCTCGCCCCCTATTTCATCGGCCTATGTGACTGCGCGTCGGTGTGCCAGTCGTAGGAGCAGTCGAGATGCTTGCGTACGGTGATGATCCCGGGCAGGCCCTCGGTGAGCATGATCTCCAGCGGCGTTCGCCCCTGCAGGCGCGACAGGGGGCGGCGCAGCCACAGGGCGCCGGCCTGGGCGTTGCGCGGGTTGGCGAGCCGTAGGGCGTCGGCGATTCCCAATAGATGTTCGATGTGTTGCAGGATTTGCGGCGTGAAGGGCAGCGGGTTGCCCTGTAGGTAGCGTGGCAGGGCGCGCGTGCGCGTTTTTGCCGGTAGGGCCAGCAGGGTGATCTTGTCGGCATTGCCGACCTGCCAGTCGTCCAGCAGGGTGACGATGAGGATCGTCAGGTCGATTTGTTGCTGATGGTTGAGGTCTGGCATGCTGCGGTGCTCAGGCTCGGTGGGGCGGATTAGCCGAGATACCGGGCGATGAGGCCAAGTCCTGCGCCGTTATCGGTGCCGTCCATCTCCCAGGGGATCAGCACGGTGTGGCCACCGCCGGGGGCGACCTCCATGGGCTGGTGTTTGAGATCGGTCATGTGCGACAGGATCACGTCCCGGTTACCGTCGGGGTGGATCAGTTGCAGCCGATCGCCGACCGAAAAACGGTTCTTCACCGCCACCTCGGCGAGCCCACGCTGCGCGTCGATGCGGGTGATCTCCCCGACAAATTGCTGCTCGCTGCTGCGTGAGTGACCGGTCAGGTAATTCTGGGTCTCGTGGCTGTGGTGGCGCTCATAGAAGCCGTCGGTGTAGCCGCGATTCGCCAAGCCCTCCAGCACCCCCAGCAACTGCGGATCGAGCGCCTGGCCGCTGACGGCGTCATCGATGGCCTGGCGATAGACCTGGGCGGTGCGCGCGGCGTAATAGTGGGACTTGGTGCGGCCCTCGATCTTGAGGCAGTCGATACCCATGTCCACCAGCTGCTGGACGTGTTCCACCGCCCGCAGGTCTTTGGAATTCATGATGTAGGTGCCGTGCTCGTCTTCCTCCATGGCCATCAGCTCGCCGGGGCGGCCGGGCTCCTCGATGAGCACGGCCTGGTCGGCGTGCGGGTGGCGGCTGGTGTCGCCACAGGCCGCCGTCTGGGGGACAACGGTCACCGGCGTGGCGAGCTGGAGATTGCCGGTGGCGTCCTCGGTGGCGGCAGAGACCTTGTAGTCCCAGCGGCAGGAATTGGTGCAGGTGCCCTGGTTGGGGTCGCGGTGATTGAAGTAGCCGGACAGCAGACAGCGGCCGGAGTAGGCGATACACAGCGCGCCGTGTACAAACACCTCCAGCTCGGTATCCGGGCACTGCTGGCGAATCTCGGCGATCTCGTTGAGGGACAGCTCGCGCGACAGGATCACCCGCTCAATCCCCAGTGATTGCCAGAAACGCACGGTCGCATAGTTGACCGTGTTGGCCTGCACGGAAAGATGGATGGGCATCTCCGGCCAGCGCTCGCGCACCATCATGATCAGCCCGGGGTCGGCCATGATCAGGGCATCGGGCCGCATCGCAATCACCGGCGCCATGTCCGTCATATAGGTGGCGATCTTGGCGTTGTGGGGCGAGATGTTGCTGGCCACGAACAGCTTCTTGCCCAGGGCGTGCGCCTCGTCAATGCCGATTTGCAGATTGGCCAGGTCAAAATCGTTATTGCGCGCCCGCAGGCTGTAGCGCGGCTGGCCGGCATACACCGCGTCGGCGCCGTAGGCCAGGGCATAGCGCATATTTTTCAGGGTGCCGGCGGGGGAAAGCAGTTCGGGTGTCTTTTTCACGGGGTGTTCCATGGGCGCATCGTTGGACTATGGTTGTTGGGCAATGGTGGTTGGGTAATGGTTATTGAGTAACGACGGTTGGGCAATATTGGTGGCCCGGGAGTGCGGGACGGCTGTGGTGGATCGGACGAGGTGGCAGATTGTATCATGTCGCGCCCCATCGGGCGCCCTCGTGTATGATGGCTGGCCCGTTCATAAGGCACGATTGATCCATACCGATTTAAAGGAGATTAGACCCATGGTCAGAACAGAAACCCCGATCTGTGATTTTGGCGCCCCCGCAATCGATTTTTCCCTGCCCGGTGTGGACGGCAAGACCTGGACCCTGGCCGACTGCGCGGGTGAAAAGGGTCTGCTGGTAATGTTTATCTGCAATCACTGCCCCTATGTGCAGTCGATCCGTGAACGCATCGTGCGTGATGCGCGGGAGCTGAAGGCGCTGGGGGTGAATGCGGTGGCCATCATGTCCAACGATCCGACGGATTATGCGGAAGATTCGTTCGAAAACATGCAGGCCGTGGCCCGCGAGTTTGATTTCCCCTTCCCCTACCTGCTGGATGAGACCCAGGAGATCGCCAAACGCTACGGTGCGGTCTGCACCCCGGATTTTTTCGGTTACAACGCGGATCTGCAGTTGCAGTACCGGGGCCGGCTGGATGAGAGTCGCAAGGAGCGGGTGGCGGATGCGCGGCGTGACCTGTTTGAAGCCATGAAGCAGGTGGCGGAAACGGGCAGGGGGCCGGAGGCGCAGATTCCCAGCATGGGATGCTCCATCAAGTGGAAGCAGGAGCCCGAATAAGTCCCCCGGTTCCGGGCGGTGACGGGTGATTGGCGGATGCTGGCTCTTGCTCTGATGACCGCGATCGGGGAGAATTATAGGTTCCGCTGGCGTTCAGTCCGGGCGGGCGGGAGTTGCGGTGGGGTCTGGCGACCGAGTTGAGGCTATTTTCTGGCGCGCCGATCCGGGGGAGCGTTAATAACAGCACTATCATTCTGCCGTTAATCCGGACGGGTTAACGGCCAGCAGGTTTTGTTCATGTATCCCCGGCAGTGACGGCTTGCGTAATGAGTTAACGCGCATCGCGGCGAATTGGTTTCCGCTTTCCGGCGACAGAAGGTTTGTGACGGAAGGTCAGTGACAAAAGGTTTGTGCAACGCATCGTGCTCTTTTGAAGTTGCGGCAATACAGATTGATTACATTTTTTGAACTTGTTTTAGGAGAATCACATGTCAAACCGCAAAAATCTTGCCAACGCCATCCGTGCCCTCAGCATGGACGCGGTACAAAAGGCCAATTCCGGTCACCCCGGCGCACCCATGGGCATGGCCGATATCGCCGAGGTGTTGTGGAATGACCACATGACACACAATCCGGGCAATCCCCACTGGTCTAACCGGGATCGCTTTGTGCTGTCCAATGGCCACGGTTCCATGTTGATCTACTCCCTGCTGCATTTGACCGGTTACGATCTGGGCATCGAAGACCTCAAGCAATTCCGTCAGCTGCACTCCAGGACCCCGGGTCACCCCGAATACGGCTATGCGCCTGGCGTGGAGACCACCACCGGCCCGCTGGGTCAGGGCATCACCAATGCCGTGGGCATGGCGATTGCGGAAAAGGTCCTCGCCGGCCAGTTCAATCAGAAGGGCCACGACATCGTCGATCACCATACCTATGTGTTCCTGGGCGATGGCTGTTTGATGGAAGGCATTTCCCACGAGGCCTGTTCGCTGGCCGGTACCCTGGGCCTGGGCAAGCTGATTGCCTTCTGGGATGACAATGGCATCTCCATCGACGGCCACGTTGAGGGCTGGTTTACTGATGACACCCCGAAGCGTTTCGAGTCCTACGGCTGGCATGTGCTGGCCGATGTGGACGGACATGATCCCGAGGCCATTCAAAAGGCCATCGAAATCGCCAAGGCGATGACCGACAAGCCGACCATGATCTGCTGCAAGACCACGATCGGTTTTGGCTCGCCCAACAAGGCCGGTAGTCATGCCTGTCACGGCGCGCCGCTGGGTCAGGAAGAGATCAACCTGACCAAGGCCGCGCTGGGCTGGGATCACCCCGCCTTTGAGGTGCCGGCCGATATCTATCACGGCTGGGACGCCAAGGAAAAGGGCGCTGCCGCAGAGAAGGCCTGGAACGAGAAGCTCGCCGCGTACAAGGCCGCCTATCCAGAACTGGCGGCCGAATATGAGCGCCGCATGGCGGGCGATCTGCCGGCCGACTGGGCAGCAAAGTCGGCCAGCTATATTGCCGCCGTCAACGCCGAGGCCAAAAGCCCCGCCACCCGTCAGGCGTCGCTTGCCGCGATCGAGGCCTATTCACCGCTATTGCCGGAACTGTTCGGGGGATCGGCCGATCTCGGTTGCTCCAATCTGACCGAGTGGTCTGGCTATAAGCCGATGATCAGCAATGTGGAGGCCAATTACGTCAACTACGGTGTGCGCGAATTCGGCATGTCCGCGATCATGAACGGCATCGCCCTGCACGGTGGCCTGATTCCGTTTGGCGCCACCTTCCTGATGTTCTCGGAATATGCCCGCAACGCGCTGCGTATGGCCGCCTTGATGAAGATTCGCAGTCTGTTTGTGTTTACCCATGACTCCATCGGTCTGGGTGAAGACGGCCCGACGCATCAGCCGGTCGAACAGATTCCCACGCTGCGCATGATTCCAAACATGGCCGTGTGGCGCCCCTGTGACGCCGTTGAATCCGCCGTCAGCTGGCAGCAGGCCATTGAGCGCAAAGAGGGGCCAAGCTGCCTGATCTTCTCGCGCCAGGGCCTGCCGCATCAAACCCGTACCGATGCGCAAATCGCCAACATCACCAAGGGTGGTTACATCCTGGGTGAATGCGATAGCCCGGATGCCATCATCATCGCCACCGGTTCCGAAGTGGCGCTGGCCATGGGTGCGGCCCAGCAGTTAAGCGGTAAGAAGATCCGCGTGGTCTCCATGCCCTCGACCAACATTTTTGAGGCGCAGGATGATGCCTACAAGGCCTCGGTCCTGCCCAAGGGTGTGCCCACCCTGGCGGTCGAGGCAGCGGTGACCGATGGCTGGTACAAGTATGCCGACAAGGTGATTGGCATCGATCACTTCGGCGAATCCGCCCCGGCCGATCAGCTGTTCAAGGAATTTGGATTCACGGTGGAAAATGTTGTCGCAGCCGTTGAATCGCTCCTCTAACTGAATTCGGGTGACCTTTTAAATTTTTAATTGAAGCAAGAAATAAAACCTTTAAGGAGAGTGTTATATGACAATTAAAGTCGGCATTAACGGATTCGGCCGTATCGGCCGTATGGCCTTTCGCGCCATCGCAAAAGACTTCGGTGATATCGAGGTGGTCGGTATCAATGACCTGCTGGAGGCAGACTACCTGGCCTATATGCTCAAGTACGATTCCGTGCACGGCAACTTCGACGGTGACGTTTCCGTTTCAGGCAACAACCTGGTAGTGAACGGCAAGACCATTCGCCTGACAGCGGAGCGTGATCCCGCCAACCTGAAGTGGGGCGAGATCGGTGCCGAGTTGGTGATCGAATGCACCGGCTTCTTCCTCACCGAAGAGACCTGCCAGAAGCACATCGATGCGGGCGCCAAGAAGGTGGTGATGTCGGCACCTTCCAAGGATGCCACGCCCATGTATGTGTATGGCGTTAACCACAACAGCTACAGCGGCCAGGCGATTGTGTCCGCCGCCTCCTGTACCACCAACTGCCTGGCACCGATCGCCAAGGTGCTGAATGACAACTGGGGTATCAAGCGCGGCCTGATGACCACCGTGCATGCAGCAACTGCCACCCAGAAAACCGTGGACGGCCCTTCCTCAAAAGACTGGCGCGGTGGTCGCGGCATTCTGGAAAACATCATTCCTTCTTCGACCGGTGCGGCCAAGGCTGTGGGCGTGGTGTTGCCAGAACTGAACGGCAAGCTGACCGGTATGGCCTTCCGCGTGCCCACCTCTGACGTGTCAGTGGTCGACCTGACGGTAGAGCTGAACAAGGATGCTTCGTACGATGACATCTGTGCAGCCATGAAAAAAGCCTCCGAGGGCGAGATGAAAGGCACCCTGGGTTACACCGATGAAAGCGTTGTCTCCACCGACTTCCGCGGTTGCAGCCAGTCCTCCATCTTCGACTCCGGCGCCGGTATCGCCCTGGACGGCACCTTCGTCAAGCTGGTGTCCTGGTATGACAATGAGTATGGCTATACCTGCAACATGCTGCGTTTTGTGGAGCACGTCGCTCAATAGCAGAGGAAAGATAAAAGATTCAAGAGCAAAGGGAATAAAAGCGGCGGGCGCAAGCCCGCCACATTCCCTTTCTCTTTTCTCTTTACCCTTTCCTCTTAATGTCAGAAAAGATTTAGCTGAAGGTCGGCCTTGACCTAAGTCTTTTTAGATTAGGAGAAATTAGAATGTCAGTAATCAAAATGACCGATCTGGACCTGGCCGGCAAACGCGTATTGATTCGCCAGGATCTCAACGTGCCGATTAAAAACGGCAAGGTCACCAGTGATCAGCGCATCCTGGCCTCCCTGCCCACCATTGAGCACTGCATGAAGGCGGGCGCCAAGGTGATGGTGATGTCGCATCTGGGTCGACCCACCGAGGGGGAATACAACGAAGAATTCTCCATGATCCCGGTGGGCGATCACATGGCCGCCCTGCTGGGACGTAATGTGGAAATGGTGAAGGACTGGGTCGAAAAGGGTGTTGGCCCGATGCGTGACGGAGATGTGGTGCTGCTGGAAAATGTGCGCTTCAATGTCGGCGAGAAAAAGAATGACGATGCGTTGGCCAAAAAAATGGCCGCGCTGTGTGATGTCTTCGTCATGGACGCCTTTGGCACCGCGCATCGCGCCCAGGCCTCGACCCACGGTGTCGCCAAGTTTGCACCGATTGCCTGTGCCGGTCCGCTGTTGGCGGGTGAGCTGGAGGCCCTGGGCAAGGCGCTGGATAATCCGGCGCGCCCCATGGTTGCAATTGTGGGTGGCTCCAAGGTGTCGACCAAACTCACCGTGCTGGAATCGCTGTCGAAGATTGTCGATCAACTGATTGTAGGTGGCGGTATCGCCAACACCTTTATCGCCGCGCAGGGCCACAATGTCGGTAAATCCCTGTACGAGCCCGACCTGGTCGACACCGCCAGGAAACTCACCGCCGACGCCAAGGCCCGCGGTGGCGACATCCCGGTGCCGACCGATGTGGTGTGCGCCAAGGAGTTTGCGGAAACGGCGCAGGCCACGCTGAAGTCGGTGAGCGAGGTGACGGACGACGATATGATCTTTGATATCGGTCCCGATTCTGCGGCGGCCCTGGCGGATACACTGAAGAATGCGGGCACGATTGTGTGGAACGGCCCGGTCGGCGTGTTTGAGTTTGACCAGTTCGGCGAGGGCACCAAGGCCATCGCCATGGCCATCGCCGAGAGCAAGGCCTTTTCCATTGCCGGCGGTGGCGACACCCTGGCGGCGGTGGATAAATACAAGATCGCCGACAGGGTGTCTTATATCTCCACCGGCGGCGGCGCCTTCCTCGAATTCCTGGAGGGCAAAAAACTGCCGGCGGTCGCGATCCTTGAAGAGCGCGCCAAGGGCTAGATCCCGGCACAAGGCGAACCGCACCTAACCACAAGATATTCATTCAATAACAGATGCCCGGTTTTCACTGGAGTAAAACGCAATTGGAAAGAAGAACCAAAATAGTCGCCACCCTGGGCCCCGCAACCGACGACCCCAAGGCGCTGGATAAACTCATCGAGGCGGGTGTCGATGTGGTGCGCCTCAATTTTTCGCATGGCTCGGCGGAGGAACATACCGCACGCGCCAAGACGGTACGCAATCGTGCCCGCGCGCACGGGCGTCAGGTGGGCGTGCTGGCCGATCTGCAGGGACCAAAGATCCGCATCGACTGTTTTAAAAATGGCCCGATTGAGCTGGCCGAGGGTGATGCCTTTATTCTGGATGCCGCCTGTGGCGCGCACGCGGGCACCCAGCAGCGTGTGGGCATCGCCTACAAGGAACTGCCGCAGGATGTCAAACGGGGCGATAACCTGCTGCTCGACGATGGACGTCTGGTGCTGTGGGTGGAAGAAGTCAAAGGCACCGAGATTCACTGCAAGGTCAAGGTGGGCGGCAAGCTCTCGGACAAAAAGGGCATCAACCGTCAGGGCGGTGGGCTTTCCGCGCCGGCCCTGACCGACAAGGACAAGGCCGACATCATCACCGCCGCCGCACTGAAGGCCGACTATGTGGCGATCTCCTTTCCCCGCTCCGCGGCCGACGTAGAGCTGGCGCGGGCCTTGGTGAAGGCCGCCGGCGGCACCTGCGGCATCATTGCCAAGATTGAACGCACCGAGGCGCTGGAGGTGATCGACGAGATCATCCTGGCCTCCGACGCCATCATGGTGGCGCGTGGCGACCTGGGTGTGGAGATCGGTGACGCCGCCCTGCCCCAGGTGCAGAAAGACCTGATCAAGCGCGCCCGCGGCCTGAATCGGGTGGTGATCACCGCCACCCAGATGATGGAGTCGATGATCGAGAATCAGATCCCGACCCGTGCCGAGGTTTTCGACGTCGCCAACGCGGTGCTCGACGGCACCGACGCGGTGATGCTGTCGGCGGAAACCGCGATGGGCAAATACCCACAACTGGCGGTGGCGGCGATGGACCGTGTCTGTCGCGAGGCGGAAAAACAGGATGTGGCGACCCGTTCAGACCACCGCATTGATACCCTGTTTACGCGGGTCGACGAGGCCATCGCCATGGCCACCATGTACAGCGCCAACCACCTCGGCGTGAAGGCCATTGCCTGTCTTACCGAGTCCGGCTCTACCCCGCTGTGGATGTCGAGGATCAGTTCCGGCATTCCCATTTATGCCCTGACCAGCCATGTCAGCACCCGCCGCAAGGTGACCCTGTACCGCGGCGTTTATCCCATCAGCTTCGATACCAAGTCCAAGGATCATGCGGTGGTGAATCGGGAGGCCGTCGACGAGCTGAAGCGCCGCGGCGTGGTGCGCGACGGTGATCTGGTGATCCTGACCAAGGGCGATCTGATGGGCGTGCTGGGTGGTACCAATGCCATGAAGATTGTTCGCGTCGGTGAGGAGATACTCAACAACGGCAGTGAAGAGGCCGTCGAATAACGCCGTGCCTACGGCACTTTTCGATCGAGGTGTAATCTCAGCGTACAGCGCGTTTAGACCCTATAGCATTTAAACCACGATATTTTTTGAACCCCTTTTATAGATAGCAACATTTAGGAGAAACCCATGGCCCTTATTTCACTACGTCAACTACTGGATTACGCCGCCGAGAACGATTTCGGTATGCCGGCGTTTAACGTCAACAACCTGGAGCAGGTGCAGGCCATCATGCGGGCTGCCGATGCGGCCAATAGCCCGGTGATCATGCAGGGCTCCGCCGGCGCGCGCTCCTACGCAGGCGAACCCTTCCTGCGTCACCTGATTGCCGCAGCCATCGAACAGTATCCGCATATCCCTGTGGTAATGCATCAGGATCACGGTTCCGAGCCCGCCGTGTGTCTGCGCTCCATCCAGTCCGGCTTCAGCTCGGTGATGATGGACGGTTCGCTGATGGCCGACATGAAGACCCCCGCCAGCTTCGAATACAACGTGGCCACCACTGCCGAGGTCGTGAAGATGGCGCATGCCGGTGGCGTCTCCGTGGAAGGCGAGCTGGGCTGCCTGGGTTCACTGGAAACCGGTGAGATGGGTGAAGAGGACGGCCACGGTGCCGAGGGCAAGCTGGATATGGACATGCTGCTGACCGACGTCAACGAAGCCGCCGACTTTGTTGCCCAAACCGGCGTGGATGCCCTGGCCATCGCCATCGGCACCTCGCACGGCGCCTACAAGTTCACCAAGGAGCCCACCGGCGATATCCTGCGTATCGACCGCATTCGCGAGATTCACGCCAAACTTCCCAACACCCATCTGGTCATGCACGGTTCATCCTCGGTGCCACAGGACTGGTTGGAGATCATCAACACCTACGGCGGCGACATGGGCCAGACCTACGGCGTGCCAGTAGAAGAAATCCAGGAAGGCATCAAGAATGGTGTGCGTAAGGTCAATATCGACACCGACCTGCGCATGGCCTCCACCGGTGCGGTGCGTAAGCACCTGGCCGAAAACCCCACCAACTTCGATCCCCGCAAGTTCCTCAAGGCCTCCACCGATGCCATGATGGCCATCTGCCAGGCCCGCTTCGAGGCCTTTGGCTGCGCCGGCCATGCCTCGAAGATCAAGCCAATATCGCTGGAGAAGATGATCGGCTTCTACAAATAGGCCATCTTGTCTGCCGCCCGGCAGCAAACAATTAGGTAGTATAAAAGGGGTGCTTAGGCACCCCTTTTATTGGGTCACGTCTGGGTCAGGGAGACGGTGGCCATTGCCTGGCGGGTGGAGTGCTGTGGCGCAGTACAGTCAGTCGGATGATTACTGTGACCACAGTCACAGAACAAAAGACTTCAGAAATACAGCCGCCAGCCGCTTCTAGACCTTGCGAATAGATTTCATTACCATCGTTTAGAGACCTCTTCTTATTTAGGGATTGCATATGCGCGTCAATGGGCCAGATTTTCATCGAATTTCAATCATCGGTATCTTCTCTGCCGCCGTCCTGTTTCTGCTGTCATCCTGCGGAGGAGAGCCGGCAGGTTCAGGTTTTGCAACGGGAGAGGGCAGCAGTTTCAGCCTCTCTTGTTCCAGCCCCTTTGCCGGCCCGGATTGCGTACCCACCGTGGGTGGTACTACACGGGTGATCCCCCTCTGTAACAGTGACCAGACCGGCATCGTTGATGGCTGTGGCGTCGCCATCACCACCCCCATAGACCTGCATGATCCCATAACCCTGTCGCTGACCGGCCTGACCGCCAATACGCGACACACCATTACCATTGCGGACACAGATACCGTGCCGTTAGAGATCACCCCGACGGGAGGCCTGATCGCCATCTCCGACAGTACGGGCGCCATCAACAAGGCCACGGTCGTACAGAATATGCTGCCCGGGGCTTTCCTGGGTGATTACACGGTAACCGTGGCGGAAGAGGGCGGTGGTGGAACACCGCAGACCCTGACCTACAACGTGGCGGACCTGAGCCGTGTGCAGTGTGTGGATACAGGGGGCGTCGCCAAGGCCTCTTTCCTGAGCGGGGACAACGTCTTCGCCAGAGTGGACAAAAACACCGGTTCACTGGCGGATGGCAGCTATGATGTGTATGTCCTGTCCGACGTACAAAAACCCCTGGCGAATGGCGGGCTGATCAGCGGCACACCGGCCACCATCACCGTCACTGGCGGCACGGGTCAGATCGATTTGGGTCTGGCCAGCACCTATGGTATCGGCGGCTATGACGTGGTGGTGGATGTGAACGGCAATGGTTACTTTAACCCGGGGACTGATCTGATCTCGCGCCACAGCCGCCTGCTGCCCTGCTTTGCGGTGCAGGGTCCCAGCGCCGGTGCGGTACAGAAAATCGCCTCGGACAAGAATGGCAACAAACGCGAGATCTTTGACCCCAATGCCGATGTGGCGGCGATCCGTGATCTGCAGGCCTTTCTGATGCCAACGGAGCGTTCGGCGCTCACCACGGCCGGTGCGGTGGACACCTACCTGGTTGCCCATCAGGCCGTATGGGCAAATGGTGACCCGCTGGTTGCGGTAGGCAGCGGCGCCAAGCGCAGCCCGGTGCAAAACGACAATAACAGCCTGGCCCCCTGGGTATTGGTGCCTTTTGCCAGCCTCGCCAGCCTGGGTGGCACGACCTGTTACGACGTGGTGGTGGATACCGACAGGGATGGATTATTCGATGTAGGCACCGATTTTGTCGACAACATCAATCATCTGGGCATTACCAGCTGTGGGGTACGGATCTCCACGGCCAGCTGTACCAACGTCAGCATCGCCGCGACGGCCGCAGACGCCAGCAATCTGGCGGATGGCGCCACCACCACGGATACCGCAATCAGTATCGCGGGCACCATTCTGGGCACGCCCACTGCAGCCTATCTGACGGTCACGGCGGGTGAGCAGTCCAATACCATCGCCCTCGCCCTCGGCGCGGGTGGAAGCTACGCGCTCGATCTGCCCCTGTTCGCCGGCGCGAATCACATTACCGTGTCCGGTATCTACGCGGACAATAGCAGCTGTAGTCAGACTATTAGCATTACCTCGCTGACGGATCTGGCCCTGTTCCGGGCACAGATGACCTGGGACGGTTCGACCGATATGGACCTGCACCTGGTTCGCCCTGGCGGCAGCTATAGCAACGGCGGTGGCGGTGCCGATGACTGCAACTGGGGCAACTGTAAGGTGGGCCTGGATGGCACCGGCATCAACAACATATCCTGGGGTACCGGGGACGAGGAGGACGATCCCAAGCTGGATGTGGACTGTATTTCCTGCGGTAACGGCATCGAAAATATCTGGATGAACCAGATCACCCAGGACGGAGAATACAAGGTCTATGTGGACGCCTATAGCGGTACGGAAAATGATGTGACTGTGACCATCTCCATTCTCGGCACCGAGGTGGGTCAGGTGAACTGCGGAGACATGGATACTGACACAGCAACAGACAGCTGTTTCGTCGGCACCATTACCTGGGCGGGCGGCACGGCGGGCATCGGTAGCTTCACACCGGCGGGCACTAAGGCAGCCGATTTCTGATCAGGCCATGACCCATGGCGGTCGGCCAGGTGCCTATGAAAAAAGGGGTGGATACAATGTCCACCCCTTTTTTTTGCATCGAAGAGCCGCACCCCAGGCGGGGGTTATGTACTGGTGGGTGGCGGGATCGACTGGCACTCGTTAAAGATGCGTTTGTCGCAGCGTGCGCAGATGTCCTTGTCCAGCGTGGCAAAGATCTCGGCAATGGCCTCGGTCTTGGAGCTGAACATATTCTCTTCCCCAATCTCCTGGATGTAGCCCCCGCGGCGCAGCGGGTCACAGACGCCCTCCTTGATGCGGTAGAAATAGAGGTTGCCGCCGAGTTTGCGGTAGTTTTTGACCTCCTGCACCAGCAGTTCGGCACCGGCGACGTCGATAAAGTTGATGCCGGAGGCCACCAGCAGGGCGGACTTCTGCTGTGGGTTCTGTTGGCGAAAACGGCGCAGGCTCTCGGCGACGTGGCTGACGGCGCCAAAGAACAGCGAGCCGTCGATGCGCATCAGCTTGAGCTGGGGGCATTCGGGCAGGCTGGAGTCGGTGGTGAAGGAGCGCTTGGGGTGCCTGGGGTCGGGCGTGCGGCTCAGCACCTTGGGGCGCGAGGTGCGTGACAGGTAGACCACCAGCGATAGAATCACGCCGAGCAGGATGGCGAATTCCAATTCCAGGGTAAGGGTGGCGATGAAGGTGACCAGTAGAATCGTGAAGTCCGAGCGACTGGCCTGAAAGATCTTCTTGATGTGATGAAAGTCGATCAGCCCCCAGGCCACCAGAAACAGGATGCCGGCCATGGCGGCATTGGGCAGATAGGCCGCCAGCGGGGCGATGGCCAGCACCACACCGATCAGCAGCAGGCCGGAGAGCAGGGCGGCGATGGGGGTTCTGGCGCCCGCCTGGTAATTCACCCCGCTGCGATTAAAGGAGCCGGTGGCCACATAGGCGGAGAAGAAGCTGCCGACGATGTTGGACAGCCCCTGACCGATGAACTCCTGATTGGCGTCGATGTGCTGGCCGGACTTGACCGCAATGGAGCGACCGATGGAGATCGCCTCGGTCAGCGCCAGCAGGGTGACCGCCAGCACCGCCGGGGCGAGCTCCCTGAGGGTGGCGGGGGAAAAGTCGGGCATGGACAGGGGCGGCAGGGTGGCGGGCAGGGCGCCGACGGTCTTGAGCTGGGTCACGGCGTTGCCGTAGAGGCTGTCCAGCAGGAAGCCGACCACGCTGCCGACGATCATCGCGACGATCATGTAGGGGACCTTGGGCGCGAAGCGCTTGATCAGTATCCCGGTGATCAGGGTGGCGAGACCGGTGATCGCAACATAGGGATTTATCTGCTCGAGCCGGCGGGCGAAGCCGAGCAAGATTTCATAGAAGTGCAGGCCGCGCTCGATGTCGACGCCGAAGAAGTGCTTGATCTGGTTGCTGGCGATGAGGATCGCCGCGCCGGCGGTAAAGCCGATGATCACCGAATGGGAGATGAAGTTCACCAGGGTGCCGAGCTTGGCGTAGCCCATCACCAGCTGGGTGACCCCCACCATGAAGGTGAGGGTGATCGCCAGGGCAACATACTGGGCGGTGGTCGGTTCAGCGAGGGCGCTGAGCGAGGCGAATAGCACCAGCGAGGCGGCGGTGGTGGGGCCGGAGACCAGGTGCCAGGAGGAGCCGAACAGGGCGGCGATAATCGCCGGGATCATCGCGGTATAGAGCCCGTACTCCGGCGGCATGCCGGCGATCACGGCAAAGGCCACACCCTGCGGCAGCACCACCACCGCCCCGGTCAGGCCGGCCATGGCGTCCATGCGCAGGGTCTCGCGGTTGACCATGGGCCACCAGCGGAGAACGGGAAACAGTCTGCTAAGCCAGACAGGGCAGGTCTTGATCAAATTGGGCTCCTAATGGCAGTGAACGGTCGTTGGGTTAAGGGGATTTAGCCGAAAAGACTGATGCAGCCCCCGATTTTCGTCAATCACCTAGAATAGGTGGGCGTTGATCCACAGGTGCATTGCAATACTGGCCACATAGCCCAGGGCGATCACCGGTGTCCATTTGAGGTGACTGAAAAAGGTATATTGGCCGCGGGCCTGACCCATCAGGGCCACCCCGGCGGCGGAGCCGATGGACAGCAGGCTGCCGCCGACACCGGCGGTGAGGGTCACCAGCAACCACTGGCCCAGCGGCATGTCCGGGTTCATGGTCAGCACCGCAAACATCACCGGGATGTTATCGACGATGGCCGACAGCACGCCCACGGCAATGTTGGCGCTGGTGGCGCCCCACTGGGTATACATCAGTTCCGAGGCCAGCGACAGGTAGCCGATAAAGCCGAGCCCACCCACGCACAGCACCACCCCGTAGAAGAACAGCAGGGTGTCCCATTCGGCCCGGGCGATCTTGTTAAAGACGTCAAAGGGCACGATCTCACCCATCGACGAGTCGGGCTCTGGCGTATCGAGGTGGGTGGTCTTCTTGAGGTAATAGCCAAAGAACTGCAGGTAGGCCAGGCCGGTCAACATGCCGATCACCGGCGGCAGGTACAGGAAGTTGTGGAAGCTCACGGCGGTGATGATGGTGAGCAGGAACAGCACGATGATGCGTCGTGCACCGCGCTTCATGCGGATGTCCTCGCTGTCGGCTGTGGGCTGTTCCTTGGGGATGGCGAAATGCATGATCGCCGCCGGCACCAGGAAATTCACCGCCGCAGGGATAAACAGGGCGAAGAAGGCCCAGAAGTCGACGATGCCCTTCTGCCAGACCATGAGCGTGGTGATGTCGCCGAAGGGGCTGAAGGCGCCGCCGGCATTGGCCGCGACCACGATATTGATGCAGGCGACGGAGACGAAGCGGGTATTGGTGCCGCCAACGGCCAGCACCACCGCGCACATCAGCAGGGCGGTGGTGAGATTGTCCGCCACCGGCGAGATGAAGAAGGCCAGGATGCCGGTTAGCCAGAACAGCTGGCGGAGGCTGAAACCCTTGCGAATCAGCCAGGCACGCAGGGCATCGAACACCTGGCGTTCATTCATGGCGCTGATATAGGTCATCGCCACCAGCAGGAACAGCATCAGTTCCGAATATTCGAGGAGGTTGTGGCGCACCGCCGCTTCGGCGGCGTGGGTCATGCCGTTATTGGCATAGACCACGCCGATCATCGCCCAGATGATGCCGGCGACGAGGATCACCGGCTTGGATTTGCGCAGGTGGGTGAATTCCTCGGCCACCACCAGCAGGTAGGCGAGCACGAACAGGGCAAGGGCGACATAACCCACCGTATGGGTGGTGAGGTCGAGGGGTGCGCCGCCCTCGGCGGCGGCCACCAGTCCCGGCATAAAGAGCATTAACGTCGCCGTCAATAATGTGCGCACGGGGGCATCCTTTCAGTGGGTATTGGCCAGGGACTGTAGTGCAAAAAGGCTAGGCTGTACCATCGGTGGTTTAAAAGATGAGGTTCATCATCAGCATCATCACCACCAGAAACAGCACGGTCATGATACCACCGGCCCGCATGAAATCGGGCACGCGATAGCCGCCGGGCCCCATGATCAGGGCGTTGACCTGATGGGTGGGGATCAGGAAGGAGTTGGAGGTGGCGATCGCCACGGTCAGCGCAAACAGGGCCGGATCCGCGCCGGCGCCGATGGCGATATTCACGGCCAGCGGCACCAGCAACACCGTGGCGCCGACGTTGGACATCACCAGGGTAAAAAAGGTGGCCAGCACGGCGACCGAGGCCTGGATCACCCAGATGGGCATGTCGCCGACCACGTACAGGGTCTGCTCGGCGATCCATTTGGCGGTGCCGGTGGTCTCCACCGCCAGCCCCAGGGGGATCAGGCTGGCCAGCAGGAACACGGTCTTCCAGGAGACGGCGCTGTAGGCCTCCTCGATTTTCAGCACCCCGGAGAGGATCATGCCCAGCGCGCCGGTCAGCAGGGCGATGGACAGGCGCAGATCGGTAAACAGCACCAGGATCAGGGCGATGGCGAAGAAAAACAGCGCGGCGCTGACCTTGTGGGGCCGGCTCTCCTCGTGCGGGTATTCGGTGGTAACCACCACGAAATCCTTGTTCTGCTCCAGCCGCACCAGGGCATCCCAGGTGGTATGGACCACCAGGGTGTCGCCGGCCTGCAGGGTCAGGTCACGGATGCCGTCACCCTCGCGCAGGGTTTCGCCACTACGGTGCAGGGCCACCATGGCGATGCCGTAGGTCTTGCGCATCCACACATCGCGCGCGCTCTTGCCGATCAGCGAGGAGCCGGGGGGGATGACCACCTCGGCGATACCGGCCTTGGTGGCGGCCAGGGACTCGGAAAAGGTCAGCAGGTCGGGCCGCAGTTTGAGCTCGAATTTTTCCACAAAGGCCAGCAGATGCTCCGGCGAGGCAAGGATGCCCAGCACCGTGTTGGCCTCGATGCCGACGTCCCGCGCCAGCCCGCCGGGGCCGATGCGCAGATCGCTGGCGCCACGCTGCGAGGCGATCACGCGGATTTTATAGGCGTGCTCGACATCGTCCAGCATGTGGTCCACCAGCGGGCTTTCCGCGGGTACGAAGACCTCGAACAGCGCATAGTCCAGGCCGTAGGTGTTCTGGAAATAGGCCATGGTATTGGTGGCGGAAGAGGTCTCCTCCTTTGGCGTGCTGGGCAGCACAAAACGCCCGGCGATCACAAAATAGAGAATACCGGTGGCGACCAGGGCCAGGCCGATGGGGGTCACCGAAAACAGTGACCAGGTGGCCATCTGCTGCGCCTCGGGCAGGGCGGTGTTGGAGGTGAGGATCAGGTCATTGAGCAGGATCAGCGGGCTGGAACCGACCATGGTAACGGTGCCGCCGAGGATGGCGCAGAAGCCCATGGGCATCAGCAGGCGGGACATGGGCAGGCCGGAGCGGGCCGAGATGCGCGACACCACGGGCAGAAACAGCGCCGCGGCCCCCACATTCTGCATGAAGGAGGAGATAAACCCCACGGTGCTGGAGATGATCGGGATGATGCGTTTCTCGCTGGTGCCGCCGATCCTGAGGATAAAGCCGGCCACCTGACCCATCAGCCCGGTCTTGTCCAGCCCGGCACCGATGATCATCACCGCGATAATGGACATGACGGCGTTACTGGAGAAGCCGTTGAACAGGAATTCGGTATCCACCAGGCCCTTGTCGAGGCCCATGACCGGCGCGATCAGGCCGGTGAGCCCGAGCAGCACCATGATGGTGACCGCGGCCACATCGACGCCGACGATCTCAAAGGCAAACAGATAGATGGTCAGCAGCAGGATACCCGTCACCCAGGCGATCTCGATGCTGGGGACGACGCTGGCGAGATACAGGCCGAACAGGGTGAAGAGGGCGGCGGCGATGAGTCGATTGATCAGGGTGGATTTGCTTAGGTCATTCAATGAATGTCGCTCCAGAAATCGGGGGTCTTGCCGTTCAATGCACAGCGGGAAACAGATCGTGTCCCGGACTTTAGGCGCTAAAACCCTCTACGAAAAGGTCCAGCCGCCGGCTTTGGCCAGAAAAAAACCAAATAATAATACACTGATTTAGCGTTAGCCCCAATTCAAGAGATATATGGGGGGATTAATCCGCACTGCGCATTAAGGCTCTCAGTCGTGGGCAGGGGATGCTAACGGCGCTCGAACAGCAGATCCCAGACCCCATGGCCCAGGCGCTGGCCGCGTTGCTCGAACTTGGTCAGCGGCCGCCACTCGGGCCGCGGCGAATAGGCACCCGGGGCCGCGAGATTGCGGAAGTCGGGGGCGGCCTCCAGCACGGCCAGCATCTGTGCGGCATAGTCCTCCCAGTCCGTGGCCAGGTGGAATATCCCACCGGGCCGCAGTTTCTGCGCGATGAGGGCGACAAACTCGGGGCTGACCATGCGCCGCTTGTGGTGACGCTTTTTGTGCCAGGGGTCGGGGAAGAACAGCTGCACGCGATCGAGACAGGCATCGGCCAGCCGGTGGCGGAGGATCGGTACCGCATCGTCGCAGATCACGCGCACATTGTGCAGGTCGCGTTCACCCAGCAGGCGCATCAGATTACCAACCCCGGGGCGATGCACCTCGATGCCGAGGTAGTCATGATCCGGATGGCTGGCCGCCATCTCCGCCAGCGAGGCGCCGTTGCCAAAGCCGATTTCCAGCACGCTGGGCCGCCCGGAATCGGGCGCGCGGTGAAACAGCGCGTCCAGCTCCAGCAGGGGTTCCGGCTGGGCGAGACGCACCGGCTCCAGGGTGTCGGGGCCGGCGCTGTCCACGCCAAACCGGGACCAGAGCTCAGCCAGGGCGCGTTGCTGGCCGCGGGTCAGGCGGCCTTCGCGGCGCACGAAACTGCGGATGGGGCGGTGTGGGGTGTCGGTCATGGTCTGGGTGTGGTCGGAAAACGGGGCGCTATTAGGACACGGTTGCGGGGGGAAATGCAACGCGCAGGCCGCGAGCCACCTGCGCGGATGTGCTTCCGGGCGGTCCCGGAAGCGGTGATAAAAGGCGTGCCTAACGTGCCTGGCTAAAAGGTGTAGTTGAGCCGCAGGCTGAGCAGCAGCTGCTGCGCATCGACCGTGGCGCCGGAGGCGTCAAAGCCGCTGTTGCGCAGCCACTGCAGCGCCGGGGTGAGCGTGACATCCTCGCGGGGGCTCAGGCGCAGGTAGGCCTCGGCGTGCAGGGTATCGTCCTGCCCGGGCGTGGCGAGCTCACTGGAGAGCCCGGTATAGGCGACGCCCAGCCCCAGGCTCGCCCGGTTGATCTGGCGTAGCGGAGTTTCCAGGGCAGCAGACAGAAACCGGCTGGCCGGGGAGACCTGGTCATTGGCCAGCCCCGCCCTCAGGTTCCACTGGCCGGTGGCGAGGCGACCGTCCACCGTCAGGTACAGCCCATAGTTTTGTCGTGTACCGCTGCCGCCATCGAGCCGCGTGTGGTCGGCGGTGTTGACCCAGGCGCCGGCGTGCAGTCGGGTGCCGTCCAGCGGCCACTGGCCCTCGGCGGCGGCGAACAGGCCTTTACCGTCGGCGTCGACATCCAGCAGCTGGGCATAGGAGGCGTGGGGATTGTCGGCCAGGCCGTGGGAGCTGGTCAGGGCCAGGGAATAGCCGCGATCCTCGCCGATCTCCCGGTTGTAGACCACACCCAGGCTGTAGTCGGGGAAGCCGATGGTGGGGTTGTTGACCAGGGCGCTGCTGAGAAACTGCGAGGTCTCATCGTTGGCCACCTCACTGCTGTCCAGTGAACTGGTGACATCGAGCAGGCCCGAGACCAGCAGGCCGCCATTCAGCGGGTGGAAATAGTGCGCCTCGGAGACCTGCAGCCGGCCGTTGCCATCCCGGTCCAGGGCCGAGCCCGCATCGGCGTTGGTCTCGCCCAGCAGGCTGGATGCGCCATCGCTGCGGGGGCTGGTGTTGCCCTCGATATAGATCACCCACTTGCCCGCCCCGGCAGGGAGGGTGGTCAGCAGATCGAACGAGGCGCCCAGCTCGGGTTCGATGGCGCGGTCATCCGCAGCCTGCAATACGGCGGTAAAGCCCCCCTCCACGGCAATGGGTTGGGCCGACATGGCGATGGCGCCGTGGCGGGTTTCGATGTGGGGCGGGGCATCTGCGGCCTGCACGGCCAGGCTCAGCCCCAGCGCCGCCAGGGCGAGGAGACGTTCGGTGTGTGTCATAGCTTGAAATGGGTAACGATACGGGTCAGGTCAGCGGCCAGGGCCTCCAGTTCGCGGCTGGCGACGGAGGTATGCTGCGCGCCCTCGGCGGCTTGTCCCGCCATGGTGCTGATGCGGACGATATTGCGATTGACCTCATCGGCGACCACCCCCTGCTCCTCGGCGGCGCTGGCGATCTGGGCGCTCATGTCGTCGATACGGGCCACGGCGGCGGCGATGGTGCCCAGCGACTCGCCCGCCAGGGTGGCCTGGTCGACCGCGGCACGGGCCTGCTCGCGGCTCTGCTCCATGGTCTGCACCGCCTGGCGCGAGCCCTGCTGGAGGCGCTCGATCATCTGGTTGATCTCGTCGGTGGACTTCTGGGTGCGACTGGCCAGGGTGCGCACCTCATCCGCGACCACCGCAAAACCACGGCCCTGTTCGCCCGCGCGGGCGGCCTCGATAGCGGCATTGAGGGCCAGCAGGTTGGTCTGCTCGGCCACCCCCTTGATCACGTCCACCACGGTGGAGATGGCCTCGCTGTCCTGTTCCAGCCGCTGGATGGTGGTGGCGGCGGTATCGATGTGGTCGGCCAGCGAGCGGATCTGGTTGATGGTCTGCCCGACCACCTCACGCCCGTTGACGGACTCCTGATTGGCCTCCTGCGCGGCACTGGCGGTATGGGCGATGTTGCTGGCCACCTCCTGCACCGTAGAGGCCATCTGGTTCATGGCCGTGGAGGACTGATCGGTTTCCGAATGCAGCTGCTGCACGCTGTCGTTGGTGCGGGCGGAGACGGCCGTCATGTTGGCGGCGGTGTCGGACAGCCGCGAGGTGGCGCTGGCCAGCTGCGACACCATCTCCAGCAGACGCTCACGCACGGCCTGCAGGGCATTCATGATCTGCCCCACCTCGTCCCGACGCTGGTTATCGATGGCAAAGTTCAGGTCGCCGCTGGCGAGTTTGGCGGCCACGATCGGCAGCCAGGCCAGGGATCGCGACATGATCACAAACAGCAGGGTCAGGCCGCCGAGGATGGCCAGGGCGCCGATGATGAGGGTGGTACGCAGCGCCGCTGCGGCCTGGGTCTGCTCGGTAACCGAGGTCTCGACGCGCTGCACCGTGGCGGCGAGAAAGCTGTCGACCTCGGTGGCCATGTTCGCGGCCACCGTGTCGAACTCGCCCATCAGCCGGTTGCCGCTGTCCGGGCCGGCATCGATGTAGGCCTGGGCCATGCGCTTGCCGGTGCTGTAGTAGGCCTCGAACACCGGCAGCATGGCCTGGTAACGGCCCGCCTGGGCGCGGTCCAGGGTCTGCAGTTCGCCGATCAGGTCGCGGAAGCGCCGGGCGTTCGCCTCGGCCTCATCAAAGCCGTCGTTGAGACCATCGAGGCCGCGGGTGGCGCTGATGTCGGTGAGCCACTGCTGGACCTGCACCACCGTCAGCTTGAGTTCGTGGGCCTTGTTGAGGACGGGGACATCCTGTTCGGCAAAATTGGCGGCATGCTCCACCAGCGCCTGGTTACCCGACAGCAGGATCCCGCCCTGGATGATGACGATGGTGACCAGCAGGCCGGTGAGCAACAGAAAGCGTTTTTTTAGAGTCATAAATCTCACTCTGATCAGGTCGTGGATCGCAGTTGCGAAGGATTTTAGGCGCAAGCCGTGTAGGAATTCGCCTACAGGGCGTCACAGTCATCGGCCCTTTCGGCGAATAGTTGAGTTTTGGGATGAAATTCTCTTTGCGGGGCACGGCGGGGCTGGACGGGGAAATCGTGCGGCTGCACGGCAGGGGGCAGGGCCTGGCTGGCGGGCAAAGGGAGTGGAGTGAGGGGCGTCGCGAGGCAATACCCCGTCCCGCGGTAGCGGGTTACTGGGAGATTTTGGAGGGGCTGGCCTGGCGCAAGCCGGCCTGAGCCGGCGTCTTGCTACACGACGCGTTTAATGACAGGTGTCTAGAAAAAGCTGCCCTCGATAGGCGAGGAGGCCGAGGCGTAGCGTTTGCGGGGAATGCGCCCGGCCCGATAGGCCTCGCGCCCGGCCTCGATGGCCTTCTTCATGGCCGAGGCCATCAGCACCGGATGCTGCGCCCCGGCGATGGCGGTGTTCATCAGCACGCCGTCGCAGCCCAGCTCCATGGCGATGGCGGCATCCGAGGCGGTGCCCACCCCGGCATCCACCAGAATCGGTACATTGGCGTTTTCGATGATGGTGCGCAGGTTGTATTTGTTCTGGATGCCCAGCCCGGAGCCGATGGGCGCGGCCAGGGGCATCACCGCGCAGCAGCCGAGCTCTTCCAGGCGTTTGGCGAGGATGGGGTCGTCGGAGGTGTAGACCATCACGTCGAAGCCGTCCTTGACCAGGATCTCCGCCGCCGCCAGGGTGGCGGTAACATCGGGATAGAGGGTCTTTTCGTCACCCAGCACCTCCAGCTTCACCAGCCGGTGCCCGTCCAGCAGCTCACGCGCCAGGCGACAGGTGCGCACCGCGTCCTCGGCGGTATAGCAGCCGGCGGTATTGGGCAGGATGGTGTAGCGGCTCGGCGGCACCACGTCCAGCAGGTTGGGTTCGCCCGGGTGCTGGCCGATATTGGTGCGGCGGATGGCGACGGTGATGATCTGTGCGCCACTGGCCTCGGTGGCCAGCCGGGTCTCTTCGAGATCCCGGTATTTGCCCGAGCCGACCAGCAGTCGGGAGTGGTAGGTTTTGCCGGCGATGACGAAGCCGTCGTCCGAGGGGCTGGTGATGTCTGGCATGGTAGATTCCGCTGGGCTGTGGATGGTTATGTGGGAGCTCAGGCGGCGGATTATAACCCGCCCGGCAGCGCTTTAACCATTCAGCGGCCCGCCGCTGCCACGTGGCCGGCCGGCGTCAACCGCCGCCGATGGCGTGCACAATCTCGACCTCGTCACCCTCATGCAGGACGTGCTGGGCATAGGTGGTGCGCGGCACGATCTCGCGATTGACCTCCATGGCCAGGCGTTTGCCGACCAGGCCCAGCTGTTCGACCAGATCCTGGGCGGTGCTGTTGTCGGCCAGGGGGTGGGTGACGCCGTTGAGTTGAATGTTCATGGCGGCGAAGCCTAGCGGGGCACCGGCGGACGGTCAACCGTCTGCGCCGTTCGACGAGACTGGCGTGGCCGGCGCAGGCCGGGCATTCAGAAGAGTTTGTAGCTTTGGGGGTGTTCGTTGACGCTGGGGGCAATGCCGCCCTGCTGCAGCCATTCAAAGGCATTAGCCTGATTGCGGCCGTGATTCTTGCCGTAGTACATGGCCCGGTCGGCGCGCTCGATGAGCTTGTCGGCCTGCAGGTGTGAGTGGATCTGGGTCACGCCGATGGTCACGGTGACCTGGTTGAGCTGGGCGAATTTGTGCCGGGCCACGGTCTCGCGAAAACGCTCCAGCACGGTCAGCGCATTGTCGAGATCGGTGTCGCTGAGCACGGCCGCGAACTCCTCGCCGCCGTAGCGGAACAGCAGGTCATTGAAGCGGAACGACTCGCGCATCAGGTCGGCAAACACCAGCAGCACCTCGTCGCCGTACAGGTGGCCCTTGGAGTCGTTGATGCGCTTGAACAGGTCGATATCAAACATCGCAAAACAGCCAAGCGGCGCATCGTCGCTGGCACGGCGCTCGGCGCGGGCGTCGCTGGACAGGGCCTTGCCCATCCAGTTCTGCAGGGCGACCCGGTTGTACAGCCCGGTGAGGCCGTCACGTTGCTGATGGTTGAGCAGGGACTGCTGATTGGAATAGATGGCCATCAGGCCTTCGAGCAGGTCGCTATGGTGATCGTAGGCCTGGGCGTGCTCGCGGATCATCAGCCCCACCACGTTGCCCTGCTCCAGCACGGGATGGATCATCTGGTGCCCGCAGTCGGTGGGTACGGTGACCGTGCTCTGCCCCTCGATGCAGGCGCGCAGTCCCGGCCGCGCATCAAGCGGGGTGATGTGGCTACCGATCGGCTCGCAATTGCTGGCCAGTACCTTGGCCGAGAGGTGCCCCAGTTCGCCGCCCAGCGCATAGATACTGGCCGAGCGGGCATTGGTGAGGGAGAGAATAGCGTCGACGAGGGAGTCCGCGAGCGTTTCCTGATCGCGCTGTGCGGAGAGCCTGACGATGGCGTCAAGCAGTGGGTGACCGTCCGGGAAAGACACTATGGATCACTCGTCGCTAAAAATTTGACCAAGATACTAACACAGGTTTAATCGGTCATGGCCAGGCTTTTTATTGACCCGTATTAAAATTCCCGGGTCGGCTTTGGTGACACAATCAATCACACGTATGGGTCGTGTGCGGCCGCGAAAATTACGATAGCATCAGCAAGAATCATAACGGTAAGATCCTAACTACCAACAAGTCGCCCTTAGTTTATGGGGCAATCATCAAATCGACGGGGCCGCATTCCTATCGCCATAATCCAGTCTCATCTGCTCGGCGGCGTTGCCGCACTGGCGTCGGCCTTATGCTGGGCGATCGCGGCCATCCTGTTTCGACGGCTGGGGGATCGCGTTCCGGCCACCGGCATTAATCTGGCCAAGGGCCTCGTGGCACTGCTATTTCTGGGCATCCTGTTGCTGCCCGGACTCCATTCCGGTTTTGCGCCAATCCAGGCAGACAGCCTTACCGCCCTGGCCCTGAGCGGCATTGTGGGCATATGTTTCGGCGACACCGTTTACTTTCTGGCACTGGCCCGTCTGGAGCCACGACGCACGCTTTTGCTGGGTGCACTGATCCCGGTAGTCACCGCGCTGATTGCAGTAGGCTTTCTGGGTGAAACGGTGGGCCCGCTCGCATGGCTGGGCATGACACTGACCATCACCGGCGTCACCTACGTATTATGGCAACGTACGCCAGCCTCCACAGAGCGGCAGGCCCAGCAGCGGCATCGTTCCGGACTGTTTTTTGGATTGTTGTTTGTTGCCGCCAACGCCCTGGGCATTATTGCCACCAAGGTGGGGGTAAGTGATGTGCCCGCGCTGGAGGCAACATTCATTCGTCAGGCTTTTGCGATTGCAGGGTTGACCTTTTGGGGGCTGATGGTGCGCGATTTAGGTGGGTGGGTACGGCCGCTACGCAATGGCGCCTTGTTTAAAATAATGTTGGCGGCATCCCTGGTGGGCGCAATGCTCGGCACATGGCTGTCTATCATCGCACTCAAATACACACATGCCGCCATTGCGGCGACACTGAATTCGACCAGCCCCTTGTTTATTCTTCCCCTGGCCGTGTTCTGGCTAAAAGAACGTATCAGCCTGAAAGAAGTGGCCGGTGCCGTTGCGGCGGTTGCCGGCATCGGTATCTATTTCGGCAGTTTAACCGCGTTCTAGGTGCGATATCATGGGTGCCGCAAACGCTAACCGATGGATGTTTTTGCGAAAGCTTATAGGGAGGTTTAATCAACAATGACACGCCACATTCTTGTTTTCATTTTCTTCATGGTCCCGGCACTATCATCGCAAGCAGATCTGCTGGATGTGCCGGTTGGCATTTCTCCGGTAATGAGTTCGGCGGCTGTGTTTATCGCCAAAGAGCGCGGCTATTTTCGCGAACAAGGCATCAACGTCATTATCAATCCGTTCAAGGCATCAGGCGCCAAAATGGTGCCATTTCTGGCCACGGGGCAGCTGTTCGTCGCCGGCGGCAATGTTAATGCCGGCATGTACAATGCCATCGCCCAGGATATTCCGATCAAAATTGTTGCGGATAAGGGCACGGTGACTGCCGGACACGGCTATCTCGCCTTGATTGTTCGCAAGGACCATATTGACAGTGGGCGTTACCGCAGCCTTGAAGACCTTAAAGGCATGACGCTTGCCGTCACAGCCAAGGGTGTCTCCCAGCAGATCGTCATCGAAAAATATCTGCAAAAGGCCGGCCTGGGTTTTGACGATATAAAACTGGTCCACCTTGGCTATGCAGACATGAATATCGCCATGGCCAATAAATCTATCGATGCCACCGTACAGATCGAGCCTTTTGTTGCTGCCGCCGTCAACAATGACTTTGCCGTACGCGTTGCCGGTAACGATGAAATCTATCCCGATCAGCAAAGCGCGGTTATCTATTACTCGCCGGTTTTTATTAATAAGCACCCGCAGCAGGCCCAGGGCTTTCTGAACGCCTATGTGCGCGGGTTGCGTGATTACAATGATGCGTTCGAGCACGGTAAAGGCAGGGACGAAATTATTCGTATCCTCACACAATACACACGCATCAAGGATGGGGGCATATACAAGGCCGTGGTGCCGGTTGGCCTGAGTCCCGACGGAAAGCTTAATGTACAAAGCCTGAAGGACGACGCGCTGTGGTATTTCGAGGCCGGATATCTTAAATCAAAACCTGACCTCGACAGCATCGTTGATCTTGGCTACCTACAGACGGCTGTCGAGAAGCTGGGTCCCTACCAATAATGGCGGCGGCAATCCAGGCAGTGCAAATCGCTGTTTCACATCTTGGCAAAACCTTTTCCGCAAAAGGGCGTACCACCGTTGCTTTTGAAGACCTGACGTTTCATATCAATGAAGGTGAGTTTGTGTGTGTGCTGGGCCCGAGCGGCTGTGGAAAGACCACCCTGCTGCGGACGATCGCGGGGCTGGAGCGCGCCACGCAGGGTGAGCTTGTCATTCATCCAGCACGGACTTCCGGCCATGCGGATATTGGCATGGTGTTTCAGGAGCACGGACTGTTTCCATGGATGAGTGTGCGCGACAATATCCGCTTTCTGCTGGAAAACAACCCGCGGCTGGCCGGGCGTGATATTGATGCGATTGCCGACAAATCTATCGGTCTGGTCGGGCTTTCCGGGTTTGCAGATTACTTGCCGCACCAGCTTTCGGGCGGCATGCGCCAACGGGTCAGTATTGCCCGCAGCTTTGCCAACGAGCCGGATATTTTGCTGATGGATGAGCCGTTTGTATTTCTGGATTATCAATCGCGGTTGAATCTGCAAGCGTTGTTGTTGAATATTTGGCAGCGCAGCCACAAGACGATTGTGTTTGTCACCCATGATATTGAAGAAGCGGTGCTGCTGGCAGATCGTATTCTTGTTATGCATGCCCACCCGGGAAAAATAAAGACCATCATTGATATTGGCCTGCCGCGCCCGCGTGACGTGTTGAACACACGAAAGCTTTCCGCCTATCAGCAGCACGTCGCCAACATACTTGAGCTGTCGCGCGCCGAGTTTGAAGGTCTGGAAACAGCAGGCGCGCCACAGGCAGAAAGCCATGCAGACCTATAGCAGGTTATGGTTCTGGGCGTCGCCCCTGTGCGCCCTGGGTATTTGGGAGATTGCCACGCGTAGCGCCATGCTGGACGCCAGATTTTTCCCCGCCCCCAGCAGCATCTTCTATTACCTTATTTTCATTAGCCCTGGCGAAGGGCTTTTCAATGATATTGCCGCCAGTATGAATCGCATCTTTTGGGGTTATTTGCTGGGTTGTGCAAGCGGAATCGCGTTAGGCGTTAGCATGGGTCTCAACAATACCCTGCGTGCAGCAGTATATCCCTTGATCGCACTGACGTATCCAATTCCCAAAATTGCCATCCTGCCGCTTATCATGCTTATTTTTGGCATTGGCGAAATGTCAAAAATCATGATTGTCGCGATCGGCAGCTTTTTTCTGGTGTTGATCAATACCTTGCACGGCGTGGACAGTGTGGACAAGATATTTCACGACGTGGCCCGCGTTTACCGCATCAGGAAAATAAATTTCATACGACGGGTCATTCTGCCGGGCTCACTGCCGGCGATCTTCACCGGCCTTAAGCTGGCCATTGGTTATAGTCTGGTAATGGTGGTGGCCGCAGAATTTTCAGGAGCCAGCGCCGGCATCGGCTATTTGATCTGGCAGTCCTGGGAAACCTTCTCCATTAAGGCCATGTACGCCGGCATTTTCGTGATTGGCGCATTCGGCCTGGCGTTTGCGCTGGTCCTGAATTACCTGGAGCGGCGCCTGATTCCCTGGCTGCATACATAAACCTTGCAGATAGAGAAGGGGCCTAGGCAGAGGCCATGTCAACCGCGCGGCTCACTTCCGGGAAGGGGAGATAGTCCGGATCAAAGAACTGCGTGGCAATTTCGTCGGCAAAAAAACGACCCCGGTGTGTCAGCCATACATGGCTGTCGCTCTCATCGATCAGGCCCATCGCCTTGAAGGCACTAATTCCCTTGCCAAAACATTGTTCAATGGTTTGGCCGGTGCGCGCGGTAAATATTTTTTTGTCAACGCGCGAATTTTTCAATGGCAGGATAAAGCAACGCCTGCGTTCATCATCCTCGGTGCGAATCTTGCCACGGTTTACCGATACCTTGCCCTGGCGCACTAGCTGGTAATAATTTTCCAGATTCGCATCCCCCACGTTCATGGAAAACACGCCGCGCAAATTCGACCAGGATGACACGCCCACGCCTACCACATCGGCAAGATCACAGGCCCAGTCACGCAGGTAATGGGAAATATCCCGGGCATTCTTGGCAAAGATTCGGGTTTGATGTTCTCCGTATCCATGCCGCTCCGACATCATGATGCCAAGGTATTTCATCAGCTGGATGTCTTCGGGTTCCGGGAATTTCTCCGGCGCCTTGCTATGGACCTTGAGGATGTTGCCGTCACGATCGCCATGGGGCCGAATACGTAGACGATAAAGTTGATAGCCTTCGATATCCAGATTAATTGCGGTGAGCATATTTTCCACCCATTGCTCAACGGTCTGGTCCGGATAGGCATAGATCAGGTCGATGAAAATATTTTCGATGCCGGCGCGGCGCATCTGTTTGATGGACTCCAGCGTATCTGCATTGGTGTGCGTGCGGCCCATGGCAGCCAGCACCGGATCGTCAAACGATTGCACGCCGAGGCTGATACGCTGCACATTGTAGTCTTTCATGATGGCCAGCTTTTCCAGGCCATCCTTGCCGAGCAGCGTGGTGGGTTCAGCCTCAACCGAAAACTGGGTGCAATTGCTCAGATCGAAATGGCGTGTGAATGCGGCAAGAAACCGCTCCATCTGTCTGGGTGATAAATAGGTCGGCGTGCCGCCGCCAATCAAAACAGAGCTTGCCGGTATTGCATCCAGCCCCATCTTGCTGCGGTAGAGTGACATCTCCTGTTCGAGGTGATCGAGGTAGACATCCACCTCTTCTGCCTTGGTTTTGGTTTTGGTAATCCAGTGGCAGAAGGTACAGCGTGACGGACAAAATGGGATATGCCCGTAGGCGATGGTGGGACTGGCCGGGCGCTGATTGAAATTCTCAAACAGGGCGGTGTCGTCCATTTCCGAGAACATGGTCAGCGGTGGATAGCCTATCACCGGGAAAAACTGCTTGCCGCCACCGGGCAAAACACCTGATTGTTTCACCTCGTCCACCCTCAGCAGGGCAAGCTCTTCGCGTGCGAGGCCGATCCAATCCTTTGCCTTCATCTACAATTGCTCCTGCTTAACTGGTTTTGCTGTGCGCCTGATCATAGCGTTAATCCTGGCTGTTTTTCTATATCAAATGGCGGCGCGTATACCCTACATTCAAGCCGGTTTTTATCAATAACCCGGTTTGGTTTGCCAGCATCAACATACCTGTTCTGTCATCGATGGACAAAAAATACCGCGTTGTATGTTTATGCAAACATCAATCAAACACAGGAAGTGTCAGCGCGATGAATATGGTTATATTCAATACCATTCGCGTCATGTCTGGCTGCGCACCATTGTCATGTTAATAACAGGTGTATTGTCCTTGCTTACGGGTTGTGCCCAGGATTTCACAATCTGTGGATGAAATATTCGCGCATAAAGGCGATCTGTTTGATGGCATGAAGCCGGAAGAAAAATTCGACATCATCATTGCCGGCTTGGCTTGGTGTCTGGAGACTATGAGGGGCTGTATCGAAAGCAACCCGTTGAGATACTCTGCCGGGGGCACGAAAAACAACGTTAGTTTTTGTTGGAAGATTTTACGTCCCGATACGCATCTGGCGTACGTGCCTGCCACACATGTGAATAACCGCTTGCCAGAAGCAGGCGGTCATCTCTAGAATGCAGGGCCTCGCGGGTGTAGTTCAATGGTAGAACGGCAGCTTCCCAAACTGCATACGTGGGTTCTTAATAGTGGGCTGCGTCTACTGCACGTATATTTAGCGGGTATCGTATATCGGTATTACCCTAGCTTCCCAAGCTAGTGAGGCGGGTTCGACTCCCGCTACCCGCTCCATTCCTGCCTTCGCCCTTCAGCCAGACATCAGACCAGACATCAGCTGCGGAATTTCTGCGCGGATCCCACAGCGATTTTACGGCGCACTGAGCTTGTCCAGCCGCAGCCGGTGGCGCTCATCGAACAGGCGCTTGGAGGCCAGCCACAGCGCCGCGGTGACGCCAAAGCCGGTGCCGGCGCTGATCAGGAACATGATCAGGATCTGGTATTTCACCGCCTCAAGTGGCGGGCTGCCGGCGAGGATCTGGCCGGTCATCATGCCCGGCAGACTCACCAGGCCGGCCGCGGCCATGGCGTTGATGATCGGCATCATGCCGCTGCGCATCGCCTCGCGCCGGATCTCGGCGATCGCCTCCAGCCGGGTGGCGCCCAGCATCAGCCGTTGTTCGATCACCGCGCGCTGCTGCCAGGCCGTCTGGGTGAGCCGATCCAGCGCCAGGGCGATGCCGCTCATGGTGTTGCCCAGCAACATGCCCAGCAGCGGCACGGCGTACTGCGGCGTGTACCAGGGATCGGTGCCGATGAGGGTGGTCAGGGTCAGCACGGCGATGGCGAAGGAGGAGACAAACATCGCCCCTGTACCCATGCCGAATCCCCACCAGCCGCTGAAGCGCCGCTGCTGGCGGGCCATCACCTCGCGCCCGGCGGCCAGTAGCATCACCATGGCGATGCCGCCCACCCACAGCAGGTCGACGTGCTCGAACAGGGTCTTCAGCACCAGGCCGACCAGCAGCAGTTGTATCACGGTACGCGTCGCCGCGATCAGCAGGCTGCCGGTCAGACCCAGCTGCATGCGCCAACTGAGTGCGGCCATCGCCAGCACCAGCAGGGCGGCCAGCCCGAGATCCATACTGCTGAGGGTGATCATGCGCCGGCCCCTGGTTGCGGCTCATCGCTGATGCCGGTGGGGTCCAGTCGTAACTGTCGATCCCCCACCCGCGCCGCCTGTTGCGCATCGTGACTGACCCACAGCACCGCGGCATCGGTGTCGCGGCGATAGTCGGCCACCAGCCGCTCCACCCGGGCGGTGGTCTCGGGGTCGAGGCTGGCGGTGGGTTCGTCCAGCAGCAGTACGCGGGGCCGGTTGAGCAACGCGCGGGCCAGGGCCAGGCGCTGTTTTTCACCGCTGGAGAGCCGGCTCACCTGCCATTGCAGGGCTTCGCTGCCGAAACCCAGTGGCTCGAGCCAGCTGCTGGCGTCGCCATGAAAGTGGGCGCCCACCTCGTCAAACCACCACTGGCTCTCGACCGGCACCAGGGTGACCTGCTGGCGCCAGCGGGGGGCGGGGATCTGGCTGCTGGGTACCCCGTCGAGCCACACCTGACCTTCATGGGGATCCAGATCGGCGATGGCGCGCAGCAACAGGGACTTGCCGCTGCCGGACGGGCCGCGGAGGCTCGCGCACTCACCCGGCGCGATATGCAGGGAATAGGGACCGCGTTGGCGGGGGCGGACAGCGATCACCTGCAGGCCGCGGGTAGCATCGGGGAATTGGGGATCGGCTGACATGGGCTCCGGTTCGTTGTGCGTCTGTGGCGATGTTGCTGGTCAGGGTCGAATTGGCTGTTAAAATACCACGCCCTCCGCCACCCAGTCTGATTATTGCATGTTCCAGTTTACGACCCTGCCGCCCCTGTCCCTGTACATCCACCTACCCTGGTGTGTGCGTAAGTGTCCGTACTGTGATTTTAATTCCCACGAACAAAAGGCGCAGGGCGAGTTGCCCGAGCTGGCCTATGTGGAGGCCCTGTTGCGCGACCTGGAACAGGACCTGCCGCGCATCTGGGGGCGGCGGATCATCAGCGTGTTTATCGGCGGCGGCACGCCGAGCCTGTTTTCACCCGAGGCGCTGGACCGGCTGTTGTCCGGCCTGCGCGCGCGGCTGGTGATCAATGCCGATGCCGAGATCACCCTGGAGGCCAACCCCGGCACCGCGGAACAGCAAAAGTTTCGCGACTACCGCGCGCTGGGCATCAATCGCCTGTCCATCGGCGTGCAGAGCTTTCACAACGATGCCCTGCAACGTCTCGGCAGAATCCACGGGCGTGATGAAGCGATACGTGCCGCCGAGATGGCCCACGCCGCCGGCTTCGATAATTTCAACCTCGACCTGATGTTCGCCCTGCCGAGCCAGACTGCGGCGCAGGCGGCCGAAGACGTGACCACCGCCATCGACCTCGAACCCACGCACATCTCCTATTACCAATTGACGTTAGAGCCCAACACCCTGTTCCACGCCCAGCCGCCCGTGCTGCCCGACAACGATCTCGCCTGGCAGATGCAGCAGGCCGGGCAGGAGCAGCTGGCCACGGCCGATTATGCGCAGTACGAGGTCTCCGCTTATGCGCGGCCGCAACGGCAGTGCGCCCACAACCTCAACTACTGGCAGTTTGGCGACTACCTCGGTATCGGCGCCGGCGCCCATGCCAAGATCACCGACGCCGCGCAACAGAACATCACCCGCCTCGCCAAGCTCCGCCACCCCCAGCGATTCATGGACACCGCCGGCACGCCAAAGGGCATCCACAGCGAACGGGTACTGAGCCGCAACGAGGTCGGTCTGGAATTCATGATGAACGCCCTGCGCCTGAATGCCGGCTTCGAGACGGCGCTGTTTGCCGCCCACACCGGCCAGCCACTGCTGCTGCTCGAACCCGCCCTGCGCACAGCGGAAGAGACCGGCCTGATCGAGCGCGACCTGAAACAGATCCGTCCCACCGAAAAGGGCCGGCGGTTTCTGGACGACGTGTTAACGCTGTTTGTTGAGAGTTAAGCAAGACAATTCGGTGATCAAACCGTCTCTTTAATAACACCCACTAGTACGTAGTTAGAGTACGTAGTAAGCCGACTTAGTACGCCCACAAAATCACGCTAGGGATCAATGGTGGTTTCCCTGGATTCTAGCCTTTATGCCCCGAGGGTATGCGCCGGAATGACGAAAAATACGGACCCATGCCTTAAGTAAGTGCCATTCATACCTGACCCCTTTGTTCTTTTTTTCCGTGGCGACTGGCATACGGCGCAATGCCCTTCGGTTATTGCGCCCTACAACGCATTTTTCGTAGGGTGGGCCATTGCCCACCATTGCTTCGTGTTAAAGGGGTCAGTTAAAGGAAAGTTAAAGGGGTCAAAGCCCTTTAAGCATAAAACCATTGGAACCAAAAATCCGGCGGCGTTGAATTACCTTCAGCAATCCATCTATGCCGCGCGGGCACAGAAGACGTGCCAATCCTGCCTGATTACTTGATGTTGTACAGCAGTGCCGAACAGGACATCCGCCTTAGGGTTTGCTCACCGGTGCGGTGGGTGCGATGGCTGCGGCGTCTTCCTCCCGCGAGGCGTCGAGGATTGCCAGCGCCTGTTGGGCCAGTGGGTGGCCGCGGGCGGCGGCGGTGGTGATCCAGCGGAGGGATTCTTTTTCGTTGCGCGGTAGGCCGTGTCCGTAGTGATACATGTAGCCGATGGTGTATTGGGCCTCGATGTGTCCCTGTTGCGCGAGTGGTAGTAGCAGGTTGGCGGCCTCGAGGTATTGTTTGTCGAGAAACAGTTGCTTGCCCTGGGCGAATTGTTGCTGCTGGCGTTCCAGCAGGTTGGCGGCGTTATCCGCCGCTGAATCGACCGGCGTGGTGGTGCAGGCGCCGAGGCTGAGCAGCAGGCAGAGGCCGAGGCCGAGCAGGAGGCCGCGCGGGGTGGAGGTCGGGGTGGCTTGGGTGTGTGTTTTCATGGGATGGAATGATACACGCTTTCCGGCGGAGGTCACGAGGGGCGCCGTGCAGAATGGTGGATGGCGTGGTTGCCGGGGCGGATACGCTTCAGGCCCGGAAGCGGCGCACTGCGGATTGGAGTTGCTGTAGCTGGCGTTGCTGGATCTGCTCGCTGCCGCTGGGCGGGGCGTAGCGCAGCCGCAGGTACAGCGAGGTGATGTGGGCGATGGCGGCCTCGAGGTCGGGTCGCTGTTGGCGTGCGCGTCGGGAGAAGTCCAGCGGGCCTTCCGCTGCGCTGCGGGGGATGCCGCGCCGCGCCAGCTGGCGACAAAAGCGCTGGTAGGCGCGGACCACCGGGTCCTGCGAGCCGCGCGGCCGGGATCGCAGGGTGTACACGGCAATGCCCAGCACCACCACGGCCATGCCGGCCAGCAGCAGGCTTACCATCTTGCGCCAGTCAAATTCACCGAGGCCCAACGAAGAGAACAGTCGGCCCAGCAGATTCCGCTGGTGCTGGTCACTGTAATTGATCACCCACTGATTCCAGGCGTGGTTGACGCGGTCCCAGCCGAAGCGCAGCTGACGCCAGGCGGCGGTGGCCCAGCCGGGTGCCTCGCCCAGGCCCGCCAGTGCGGGCAGGATGCGGGCCAGATCCTGCTGGTGCTCGATGCGCGCGGCGGGGATCACACTGGTGGGGTCGATTCGCCGCCAGCCCTGTTGCGGCAGCCACACCTCGGCCCAGGCGTGGGCGTCGGACTGGCGGACGATGAAATAATCGCTCTGCGGGTTCATCTCCCCGCCCTGGTAACCGGTGACCACGCGGGCGGGGATGCCGGCGGCGCGCATCAGGAACACAAAGGCCGAGGCGTAGTGTTCGCAGAAGCCCCGCCGCGTGTCGAACAGAAATTCGTCCACCGGATCGGCGCCTAGCAGCGGCGGCTGGCGGGAGTAATAAAAGGCCTGCTCGCGCAAATATTGCAGGGCGAGGCTGACGGTCCGGGCGTCATCGCCGGCGGCGTGGCGAAACTGCCGGGCCAGGTCTCGGGCGCGGGGGGCGCGGTCGGTGGGAAGTTGCAGGTAGCGCACGGGGTCGGGGGCGCGGTCGATGGCCAGGCCATACTCGAGATGAGAGCTCATGGCGTAACGCACCAGTTGCTGCACCGGCTGGGCGCTGAGCAGTTCAAAATCCGGGCTGAGGTGGCTGTTGCGGGGCAGCTCGGCCGGCAGGTCGAGGGCAAACAGCCAGTGTTGCTGATGGGGTTCGAGGGTGACGCTGTAGTGCAGCGCCTCACCGCTGGCGTGGTAGCGCAGCGGCGTGCCGGCGCGGTGGGTGGTGGCGTTTTGGGGGTTCGACCATGTGGCGCCGTCGAGGTGGGTCAGCACCGGCCCGCGCCAGTAGCGGCTTTCCACGGCGGGGGGCGGGCCGTCAAATTGCACGCGAAAGGCCACCGCGTCATTGTCGCTGAGCTGGCTGATGTTGCCGGGGCTCATGGAATCGGACAGCCCGGTGGAGGCGCCGCCGCCATCCGCGGGCAGGCTCCACAGGGGCCCGGGCAGGCGGGGAAATAATAGAAACAGCAATAGGGTGAGCGGCACGGCCTGGGCGATGATGAGGCCCGCCTGGCGAAAATTCTGCCACTGGGGGGCGGCGGACTGCTCGCGGCTGAAGGCGATGAGGGCGGCGGTGAACAGACTGACGACGCCCAGCATGTACACGCCGATAAACAGCGACTGGTCAAACAGGAACACGGTGATGATGGTGAAGAACCCCAGCCCGATCACCACCCCCACGTCGCGCAGGCTGTTCATCTCCATCAGTTTGAGGCAGAGCATCACCACCAGTAGTCCCACACCGGCCTGCCGGCCCACCAGGGTATGAAAAGAGGCGAAGGTGGCGGAGACCGCGATCAGGGTCAATAGCCAGCGCAGCCAGCGGGCGGGCAGGGAACAATACTCCAGCTCGAACAGCAGCCGCCAGCCCAGCAGGATGAGGCTGGGCAGCATTATCAACAACGGCAGGCGGATGAAGTGGGGCAGTAGTGCCAGGCTGAGCCCGGCCAGCAGCCACAGATTTTGCGCCCGGGCCTGACGTACCCGCTGGCGGAAGAGGCGGCGGTCGGCGGGGCGGTGAGAGGCGGTGGTTGCGCGGCTCATGACTGATCCGACATGGGCGGTGGCGGGAGATACAGGGCCAATGCCTTGAGGCACTGGTGGCGATGAGCGGGGCCGCTGTCGGGTGCGATGTGGGTGCCGGGCAGGCGCAGGCCGTAGCGGAGTGCGGCGGCATCGGCATCCAGCACCCAGCGACACAGGCGTGACAGGCGGGCCTCGGTATCCAGCCCGGGCAGGGCCTCCCAGTCTAACCATAATTCTTCGGCCCGGTCGCCACCGAACTGCTTGGTGTGCATGCCCTGTTCGCGGGCCACGGTTTTCCAGTGCACGTGGCGGAGTGAATCGCCGCTGTGATAGCTGCGCAGCCCGGCAAAGTCGTCTGCCCCCTGGCCGCGGTCACCGTCCTGGTTGAGATGAAAGCTGGGCGCGGTGAACAGGCCGTGTGCGCGGTCCGGGGCGGGATACACGAGATGCTGCGCATCGCCGTGCACATGGGCCCACACCTGAAACAGCCCAAGTGGAAAGGTGCTGCGCAGGCTCAAGCGCGGCAGGGGGTGCAGGCCACGCTGCCGGGTGGTGAGCGGGATGGTGGTGCGCTGCCAGTGATCGGCGCCGAGGTCGGTGATGGTGTTGGTGCGGGTCGAGGCCGGCAGGCTGTGCTGGCGGGCGACCTGCTGGGGAAAATAGAACTTGAGGGCATAGCGTGCGGCCTGGCCCCGATTGTCGAGGTGCACCGGCACGCCGAGGGTCTCGCCACAAAAGGCGCTGGGCACCGGTCCCACGTCGAGGCGCAGGTGCAGCAGGTTGCGATAGCTGTGCAGGATGCCAACGATGCCGATGCTGGCCAGCAGGAAGGTTAGCGCAAGGCCCAGATTGTTGTTGTAGTTGACGGCCCCGAGCAACATCACCAGCAGCATCACGCCAATGTAGACGCCCATCTTGCTGGGCAGGATATAGACTCGCCGCTGGCCCAGGTGGATGGGTCCGGCCTCGGGGCCCTCGCCGCGCAAAAAGCGTTGCAGACTGAGGCGGCCGGGTGGCTGGGAGGGGGCGGTGTGCACGGGGCGTTGAGGTGCTGGCATGGCGGCGTGCGGCGGGGGCGGACGCTCAGGGAATCGCCACGCCCTGCAGCAGAGCGCTGAGGCCGTCGGAATGCGGGTCGTTGCCGTCGACCGCGCTGCGCAGGCGATGGCCGACGACCTGCGGCAGGATCGCCTGCACGTCTTCCGGCAGGGCATGCTGGCGGCCGGCCAGCAGGGCCCAGGCCTTGGCGCTGTGCAGCAGGGCCAGCCCGGCGCGCGGCGACAGGCCGGCGGCAAACTGCGGGGACTGGCGGCTGAACGCCAGCAGGGCCTGGATGTAGTCGAGCAGGGCCTCCGAGGCATGCACCTGATCGGCGGCCTGCTGCAGCCCGGTCAGTTGTGCCGGGTCAATGCAGGCCGGCAGGGTCTTGAGCAGGCTGCGCCGGTCCTGTCCGCTGAGCAGGGTGCGCTCGGCGCTGGCGTCGGGATAGCCCAGCGAGATGCGCATCAGGAAGCGGTCGAGCTGCGACTCCGGCAGGGGAAAGGTGCCGATCTGGTAGGTGGGGTTCTGGGTGGCGATGACAAAAAAGGGCGTCGGCAGTGGCCGGGTCTCGCCCTCGGTGGTCACCTGGCCCTCTTCCATCGCCTCCAGCAGGGCGCTCTGCGCCTTGGGGGTGGCCCGGTTCACCTCGTCGGCGAGGATCAGCTGGGCGAAGATCGGCCCGGGATGAAAATGGAAACCGCTGTCAGACTTATCGAAGATGGAGACTCCGAGGATGTCGGCGGGCAGCAGGTCGCTGGTAAACTGGATGCGCTGATAGTGCAGGCCCAGGGTCTGCGCCAGCACGTGGGCCAGGGTGGTCTTGCCCACGCCGGGCAGGTCCTCGATCAGCAGATGGCCGCGCGCCAGCAGGCAGGCCAGGGCCAGGCGGATCTCTCGCTCCTTGCCCAGCACAATCCGGCTGGCGTGGGCAATGATGGCGTCGAGCATGGTCTTGGGGGTGGCGTTGGGCGTGCTTGCAGGCGTGCTATCGGGCATGGTTTTCATCGGTGTGGTGTTGTTGATTGAGATATCTGTTTGTAGAGACACCCGCTGAATAAAACGCTGGCATCGATTGTCATGCTGATTGTCTTGCTAAGATAGCGGCGGGTGCCGCCCAAAGCCTGAGCTGCGCATGAGTCAGGCATGAGATGCCTAGAACCTATACAAAGTGGAATCCGAAGTCCATGACATACCAGACATTATCGGTCATAGAGTCCCGCCTGGACTGGGTGCTGGCGGCGCCCGCGGATATCGGCCGGGTCGAGGCCCTGGTGGTGCGACCGGCGACCGACCGGCGCGAGTCGCTTGAGAGGGCGATGTTTTCACTCCAGCAGGGTGTGGTCGGTGACAACTGGCTGACAAGTTGCTGGAAAAGCTTGCCCGACGGCGGGCCCGACCCGGAGGTGCAGGTGGCGATCATGAACGCGCGGATGATCGAGGTGCTGACGCAGGACAAATCGCGTTGGCCACTGGCCGGTGACCAGTTGTTTGTGGACTTCGACTTGAGTGTGGGCAACCTTGCAGTGGGCGAGCAATTGCAGGTGGGGGACGCGCTGCTGGAGATCACCGCCGAGCCGCATCGCGGCTGTGGTAAATTCCGGCAGCGTTTCGGCCCCGAGGCCCTGGCGGTGGTGAATTCGCCGCTGGGTGACCGCCACCGGCTGCGCGGCGTCTACGCCAGAATCGTGTCGGCGGGCGAGGTGGGCGTGGGTGACAGCATCCGCAAATTAAGTGTCGATTCAGTAGATGAGGGTTGTTGAAATCGTGAATACAGAAAGTGAGGTTTCGCCAATCAAGGCGGTTGAGCAATGGCTGGAACAGGTGGTCATCGGTCTCAACCTGTGTCCGTTCGCGGCCAAACCCTATCGAGAAAAACAGGTACGTATTCAGGTCTGCGACGCGGACACGGAGCTGGCCTTGCTGGAGACACTGCAAGACGAGTTGCGGTTAATTGATGAGAGCCCAGTGACGGATGCCGGCACGGGCATCGAAACCACCGTGCTGGTGATTCCCAACCTGCTGGCCAGTTTTGATGACTACAACCAGTTTCTCGATCTGGTGGACGCCCTGCTGGATGATTTTGAATGGGCGGGGGAATACCAGGTCGCCAGTTTTCATCCCCAGTATTGTTTTGCCGGAGTCTCGCCCGAGTCGCCGGAGAACCTTACCAATCGAGCGCCTTATCCGTTACTGCACATCATTCGTGAAGCGAGCATCGAGGCGGCGCTGGAACACTTCACCGATCCGGAGGGTATTCCGGCGCGCAACATCGAGAAGCTGAAGGCGCTGAGTGAGGACGAAAAGCGTCGTTTGTTTGGTTATCTTTTTTAGCAGTACGATTACTCTAAAAATCCCGGCACGAATAGATTTAACCTTTTAAAAACACATGGGGTGAAAACGAGGCCAGCTTCAGCAAATGTCGCAGCCAGCTGCGCTTTGCAATAACAAGTGACTGTGACGTCAATCCCAAGAATAATTCTCAATTAGTCCATACACATTCATCTCTGACCATTGCTTGAGAAATGAGCTGCACGGGGTGTTGCAGAGGAATATCGATTCCCGCCTGCGCCAGCCCTTCCCTGAGATGCATCGCACAACCCAGATTGGAACTGATGAGTATTTCGGCCCCCGTCGCCCTGATCTCGTCGACGATATCGTCGCGTAGCGCATCGGCCATCTGCGGTTGGCTCAGTATCTGACTGCCGCCAGCGCCGCAACAACGCGGCGCTCCCGACAACGGTACGATCTCCAGCCCCGGGATTTTCTGCAACAGCTCGGCAACGGCCTCTTCCTGATCCTCGCCCGGGCGCAAGGTGCATGGGGTATGCACTGCGACTTTCAAAGGCAGATGGTCGAACTCCAACTTGTGCTGCCTTAAGGCATTGGCGAGATAGTGGCTCACATCCATCACCGGCGTTGCCAGCTCTTCGCCTTCCAGCCACTCGCCGTACTTTTTCAGGCTGGCACCGCAACCACTACTGGTGGTAATAATGGCGTCGGCCTGGTCGGCGGAGAAAGCCTTGATGTTGTTCCGCGCAAGTTTCCCTGCGGTCTCCGGCTCGCCGTTGTGGCGGTGCAGTGCACCACAACAGCACTGTCCTTTGGGCAGGGCCACTTCCAGGCCGAGAGCGTTGAACACATCAATGGCCGCCTGCTGGATCTCCTGCTCCATCACCGAGCTGAAGCAACCGGTAAAGAGGGCAACGCGCTGACCGGGTTGCTGGACGCGGTTTGTTAACCTTGTGGGATAAACCACTTCACCCAGCAGGGCATTGGCCCGTTGCATGCCCATGAGCTTGAGCAGTCCCAGCTTTGCCAACAGCGTGCGCAGGCCCATGACCTGTGCGAGCCAGGTAACTTGCACGATGGGCCTTATAAACGAGGTTTTGTACGCCAGCCACAGCATCATGCGGGTGATGCGCGGCAGAGGCCGTTGCTCGCGCAGCCGCGCCAGCGACTCATCCAGCAACGTGCCGTAGTTGACCCTGGAGGGGCAGACGGACTCGCAGCTGTAACAGCCGAGGCAACTCTCCAGCTTATCCAATTTTTCCGGGGCCATGCCCTCGCTGCTGTCGTTCTCCAGCGACCGCATCAGCCGGATGCGGCCCATGGGTGACTGTTCCATATCTTCGCTCTTGGCGAAGGTGGGGCAGCTGGAGAGACAGATCCCACACTGGGTACAGCCATCTGGCGGGGTTGGCGGTGTAAAGCCCGCAAAGGAATCATTCAGATCAAAGCTATAAGACATTAACTACATTGCCTGTATCAAGTGGTCGACGTATAGGTGTTGGTTGGTTCTTTATATTTATAGTGAGTGCAAGGGGTGTGCCAGGGGTGAGAGCATTGATATTTCAATGGGTTATAGGTGTAGGCGTGGTTGCTTATGGGTGGGTTTGTTGGGTTTACTACAATGGGTATTGGGATATGGAGCGAGAGGAGCGAGAGGGTCAGTTCTCGCATTGTGACATCCCCGCATAAACAATCTTCCCGTCTGTTGCAAGATGTATTCCGAAATGTACGCGCGCCAGCGGGGATTCGCCGCCCCATCCCCCAATCGCCGGCAGCGGCCCACCTCGTTTTCGTACCTGGCGTAATCGTATTCGTTGGGCTCGGCTTCGAATGCCCACCAACTGCCATCGGCGTCTTGCGCCAGCCATTGCGCCCAATGGGGTAGGTCATGGGGTAGTAGGGGATCGTCCATCACTGCGGTAGGACGTGCGGGCAGTCAGGTTCTGACTCGACCCTAACATTGGCCCGGACGGTCCGGCGAAACCCATTGGATACTTTTTCGCCAGGCAGTAGAATACGCGGTTCGTTTTTGGGTGGCCCCGGCGATGCGGGTCTGCCCTGGTGTAGAGAGAAACCATGTTCTTCCAGGATCGTTTTGATGTGATTGTCGTGGGTGGCGGCCATGCCGGCACCGAGGCAGCCCTGGCCGCGGCGCGCTCGGGTGCGCGTACGGTGTTGCTGACGCACAATCTCGAGACCCTGGGACAGATGTCCTGCAACCCCGCCATCGGCGGCATCGGCAAGGGCCATCTGGTGAAAGAGGTGGATGCGCTGGGTGGCCTGATGGCCAGGGCGGCGGATCAGGCGGGCATCCAGTTTCGCCGCCTCAATGCCCGCAAGGGCCCGGCGGTGCGCGCCACCCGCGCGCAGGCCGATCGTGTGCTGTATCGGGCTGCGGTGCGCACGGTGCTGGAGAATCAGCCCAACCTGACCCTGTTCCAGCAGGCGGTGGATGACCTGCTGGTGGAGGACGGCCACGTCACCGGCGTGCTGACCCAGATGGGCCTCAAGTTTCAGGCCCCCACGGTGGTGCTGACGGTGGGCACCTTTCTCGGCGGCCGCATTCACATCGGCCTGCAGAGTCACGCCGGGGGCCGCGCCGGTGACCCACCGGCCAATGCCCTGTCTGAGCGGTTGCGTGAATTGCCGTTCCGGGTTGATCGGCTGAAGACCGGCACCCCGCCGCGCATCGACGGTAACACCATCGACTATTCGCAGTTGGAGGCGCAGCCGGGCGACGACCCGCGGCCGGTGTTTTCCTTCATGGGTTCGGCGGCCGATCACCCGCGCCAGGTGCCCTGTCACATCACCCACACCAATGAGCAGACCCACGACATCATCCGCGCCGGGCTGGATCGTTCGCCTATGTACAGCGGCGTCATCGAGGGCGTGGGGCCGCGCTACTGCCCCTCCATCGAGGATAAGGTCGTGCGCTTTGCGGACAAGACCTCGCACCAGATTTTCGTCGAACCGGAAGGGCTGACCACCCACGAGGTCTACCCCAACGGCATCTCCACCAGCCTGCCCTTTGATGTGCAGTACGCGCTGGTGCGCTCCATGGTGGGATTTGAGAACGCGCACATCACGCGGCCGGGCTACGCCATCGAATACGACTTCTTCGACCCGCGCGATCTACGGCCGTCGCTGGAGACCAAACACCTGCCGGGGCTGTTTTTCGCCGGGCAGATCAATGGCACCACCGGCTATGAAGAGGCGGCGGCGCAGGGGCTGTTGGCCGGCATCAACGCGGCCCGCCAGGCACGCCAGCAGGAGGCCTGGAGCCCGCGCCGCGACGAGGCCTATCTGGGCGTGCTGGTGGACGACCTCATCACCAGCGGCACCCTGGAACCCTATCGCATGTTCACCTCGCGTGCCGAATACCGCCTGCTGCTGCGCGAGGACAACGCCGACCTGCGTCTCACCCCGGTGGGCCGTGAGCTGGGCCTGGTGGACGACGCGCGCTGGGCGGCGTTTGAGACCAAGCGCGAGGCCATCGAGCGCGAGAGTCAGCGATTGCGTGATACCCTGCTGCGCCCGGCGACGGTAGATGCGCTGGCGGCGGAGCGGGTGCTGGGTCAGGCCCTCAACCGCGAGGCGCGCCTGGACGAGCTGCTGCGTCGGCCCGATACCCGCTACGCCGAGCTGATGACCCTGGCCGGCGCCGGGCAGGCCGTGGCCGACCCGATTGTCGCCGAGCAGGTGGAGATCCAGGTCAAGTATTCCGGGTATATCGCCCGCCAGACGGACGAGATCGCCCGCCAGTTACAGAAGCAGGGGATGCCCCTGGCCGACGACATGGACTATAGTCAGGTCACTGGCCTCTCCATCGAGGTCTGTCAGAAACTCACGTCGCAACGACCGACCACCATCGGGCAGGCATCACGAATTTCCGGCGTGACACCGGCGGCGATTTCGCTGCTGCTGGTACATCTGAAAAAGCAGGGGCTGGCGCGGCCCCAGGCGGGCGGGTCTACCGATCCCGCCGCAGGGCGGCGCACCAATCAATCATAAAACGGGCATGTTTACAGGAGGGATTCTTATGAATTCAATGAAGCACATTCTTTCGGCGCTGGTGATCTTGTGGGTAGCGGGTGCGAGTATCGCTGTCGCAGATGACCACACCGCCAATGGCATGATCAGCAAGAAGAGCGCGCACAGCGTGAAAGACACCCTGGATCGCCTGGAGGCGGTGCTGAAAAAGAAGGGCATCGGCGTGGCGCTGCGCTGGAATCACAGTGAGAAGGCTGACGCTGTCGGTATTCCATTGCGTCCCACCGAATTGCTCATGTTCGGCAATCCCAAGCTGGGTTCCCACATGTTCACCAGCCAGCAGACCGCCGGCATCGATCTGCCCCTGAAGGCCTTGGCCTGGGAAGATGAAAAGGGCCAGGTGTGGCTGACCTACAATGATCCGGCCTATATCGCCGGGCGACACGGCATCGAGGATCGCGCCGAGACCGTGGCGAAAATGACCCAGGCGCTGGACGGCCTGAGCGACGCCGCCACCAAGCCCTGACCGGCACGGGCGGAGGCTGGCAGGCAGATTATGGCCCTGGAACGCGTACTGGCTGCCGGCATAAAGGCCCTCAATCTGGATTGTCCGCTTGATGTTCAGGCCCGGCTTCTGGATTATGTGCGCCTGCTGGACAAGTGGAACCGCGTCTACAACCTGACGGCGGTACGCGACCCCGTCGAGATGGTAACGCGCCACCTGCTGGACAGCCTCACGGTGCTGCCTTTCCTTAATAAGGAGTTGAATAACGAGCGGGAGGGCGAGCGGATTCTGGATGTGGGGGCCGGCGCCGGTCTGCCGGGTATCCCGCTGGCGCTGGTGAGCGCGCAGGCCTTTCCCCGGCGCCGTTTTGTCCTGCTGGACAGCAACAGTAAAAAGACCCGCTTCATGCAGCAGGCGGTGACGGAGCTGGGGCTGGGCACGGTGCAGGTGGTGCAGGCGCGCACCGAGGCGTTTGTGGTTGAGCCGGGGCAGGGCTTCGACACGGTGGTGTCGCGGGCCTTCGCCTCGGTGGCGGACATGCTCGCCGGGGCGGGGCGGCACTGCGTGCCGGGGGGCATCATCCTCGCCATGAAGGGCGCGGACCCCACCGCCGAGCTGGTGGGTCTGGATGCCGGTTTTGAGCTGCAACAGGTGCAGCGTGTGACGGTGCCGGGGCTGGATGAAGATCGACATGTGGTATGTTTGCGACGGGTCCCGGATGGCGTGGCTCACTGACAGGCCGTTGGCTGGATAAACACTAGGCGGAAGCGAAAATGGGAAAGATCATTGCGATAACCAACCAGAAGGGCGGCGTGGGCAAAACCACCACCAGCGTCAATCTGGCGGCATCACTGGTGGCAACACACCGCAAGGTGTTGCTGGTGGATCTCGATCCGCAGGGCAACGCCACCATGGGCAGCGGCGTCGACAAGCACGCGGTGAAGCTGTCCAGTTATGATGTGCTGATGAAACGGGCGACCGTGGCCGAGGCCGTGGTGTCCACTGGTGAGGCCGGCTTCGACATGCTGCCCTCCAATGCCGATCTCACCGCGGCCGAGGTGGAGCTGTTGCAGCAGCCGCAGCGCGAACGCCGTTTGCGCGACGCCCTTATCGAGGTGATCGGCCGCTACGACTATATCCTCATCGACTGCCCACCCTCGCTGAACATGCTCACCCTCAATGCCCTGGTGGCCTCGCAGTCGGTGATGATCCCCATGCAGTGCGAGTATTACGCGCTGGAGGGGCTGACGGCCCTGGTGAACACCATCGAGGAGGTGAAGGGCTCACTGAACCCCTTCCTGCAGATCGACGGCCTGCTGCGCACCATGTACGACCCGCGCAACCGCCTCTCCGGCGATGTGACCGCGCAGCTCAACAAGCATTTTGGCGACAAGCTGTTTCGCACCGTGATCCCGCGCAATGTGCGCCTGGCCGAGGCGCCAAGCCACGGCCTGCCGGCGCTGATGTATGACCGCAGCTCGCGCGGCGCCCAGGCCTATCTGGCCCTCGCGGGCGAGATGCTGCGGCGTGACAAGGCGGCGGGCGCACAGGTGCTGGCCGCCAATGCCTGAAGGGGGCGCGGCCCTTTTTGGCGTAAAACAGGTCGTGAAGCAGGTTGCAAATCAGGTCATGAAACAGGCCGTGAAACAGTTTGGTAGATAAACGGATAAACAAGGGTTGTAGATAACATGGCGGCAAAAAAACGAGGATTGGGGCGCGGACTGGATGCCTTGCTGGGGGGTTCGATGGCGTCGGCAACCGAGGCCGCGGATGTCGGGGGCACCGAGCTGCGCGAGGTGCCGGTGGACCTGTTGCAGCCGGGCAAGTATCAGCCTCGCACGGACATGCACCCCGAGAGCCTGGAGGAGCTGGCCAACTCCATCAGGGCGCAGGGCGTGGTGCAGCCGATTGTGATCCGCCCCATCGGTGGCGGGCGTTACGAGATCATCGCTGGCGAGCGTCGCTGGCGCGCGGCGCAGATCGCCGGCCTGCATGAGATCCCCGCCGTGGTGCGCGATGTGC